>JAQVSH010000127.1 GCA_028700615.1 Bacteroidales bacterium | reverse complement strand
GGTAGGGCAGCATAGCATACCGCAGATTAATGTATTGTTCCTGAACGGCAAAGGCCCAGTAACCGCGGTCTCCGAATGGATAGATTTCGCGGGGAGATCCGGAGCCATGTGAGCGCAGCATGGGAGTAAAGGTGGCAAACTGGAACCAGCGTACATAGAATTGCTGGTAAGCAGGGTCTGTGTTGGCGGTGTTATAGACATTGCCAAACGGATGCCATGCTCCGATATCGGTGTTCCAGTAGGGAATACCACTGATGGAGAAGTTTAATCCGCCTGAAATTTGTTTGCGGAATACTTCCCAACTGGCGCGGATATCTCCGCTCCAGGAACCGGCTCCGTAACGCTGCATTCCTACATAGGCCGAACGGGTGAGCAGGAATACCCGTTTGCTGTCTGTAACGGAACGTTGTCTTTCATAGATGGCTTTGTTGGCAAACAGGGGATAGGCATTCCGGACATCTCTCAGAGGACGGCCGATCCCTGTCATAAAGTTAAAATTGCCCGGAGTGGTATTGGAAAATTCAGGCTCTGTAGCATCCATCCACCAGGCATCCATTCCGAGGGAAAAGATGTTCTGGTTCATATATTTCCAGAGCAAATCATTGGCTTTGGGATTAAAAACGTCATACGCCTTTACTTCTTTCATGGAAGAAACCATAGGGAATAACGCCTTCAGGGATTCCATGTCTTTATAAATATTGGTTCCATTCCCAAAACTGGGCCATACCGAGATCATCATTTTGGCATTCAGGGCATGTACCTTATCCAACATTTCTTTGGGATTGGGAAATTCCTTATTTCGAAATTCCAGTGAATTCCAGTCAGTGTTTTCAAGCCCCCAGTATTTCCAGTCCTGAACGATTCCGTCCAGGGGAACTCCCAGTTCCCGGTATTTAGAAACCACATCCACTACTTCTGCCTGAGATTTATACCGTTCTTTGCATTGCCAGAAACCGTATGTCCAGAGCGCGTTCATTTTGGCATCTCCGGTCAGTTTTCTCAGCAATGCTAAGGTTTTGTCTCCGTTTCCTCCGTAGATAAAATAATAATCGGCGCTTTCGCCCGATTCGGAGGTGAATGAACAATCCCAGAGATTGTCATTGAAAGTGGTGACCGAGTAATTGTCCCAATAAAGGCCATATCCTTTGACAGAGGCAAAGTAAGGAATAGAAATCAGCATGTTTTCCTGCTGCAATACCAATCTTTGTCCCCGTTGATTCATGGTTCCGTCCTGATGCTGGCCCAGACCGTAAATGACTTCGTCCTCATCAAGAATAAAGGCTTGTTGGACTTCGGTGATCCTGACCGTATCAATCTTCATTATACGGCGTTGCTGAGGCTGAGGAGCCGCTCCCGCCTGCGGCGCCATTCCCGGTTCCCCCCCCAGGAATTCACGGGAAATAAATTGTACCGGAGTAAACTGTGTTCCATATTCTTTTTCAGAAAGAAGAGGATTCCCTTTCAAATCCTGAAAAAATACTTTTCCGGATACCAGGTCCAGTTTGACGGAAAGCGCTGAAGATTTCATTTCAACCACCTTGTTTTGCTCGGAAACTGCAACAGAGGTCTTCCCCGGAGACATCACTACTGCATAGCTTTCCTGAGTCAGCTTGGTGTTGACAGGACTTTTTACAACGCGTACAATATCAGGAGAGAAAAACACGACATTAATGTCCATTCCCCTCACTGTCGCTTTTACGCCCTGTCCCGTATCCTGGTATTGGGCGGAGGCAGTGAGCGATGTCACTGCCAGGGCAAGTGTTAGAAAAAATTTGTTCATACTGTTCTCAGTTTGTTTTAATTGAATTTGAAAATTACTCATTACAAAGTTATGATTAAATTTCAATTATACTCAGGAGGAATATTCTCAAATACCGGCATTTCGGCCATTAGAGAACCCATTTAACGGATTTTTAGAAATGTATATGACGGTGAGACTTAAAAGAGAAAGGAGACCGGTTTCATGAAGGTCTCCTTGATGGGTTTTTGCAGATGTTTCACCTGAAGAGCAAATGCTTTTCGGGTGAAATTTATTTTACGGCTAATTTTGATTCAATGAAACGGATAGTGAGTTCCATTTCTCCTCAAACCATTTGTAAGCAGGGTCTTCGGCCTTCACAGGAATGAAATTTTCTTTTCCGATGACGGGAGCCTTTTGCACAGAAATTCCGGAAGCTACTGTAACTACAGGAACAAATCCTGACTTCACTTCTGCTTTGAATCTTCCGTCATTGTCACAGGCAATGGCTTTACTCAGATCTTCCAGCACGGCATCCCCGGAGCCTTCCAGTTTTGCATTGGATGCGCCAAATAAGTTATATCCGGCGGAACGAACGTCTCCGTCTGCTTCTTTTTCAAGATCGGTTTTCACGTCTTTGCCATTGAAATTTGTACCCAAAATATTGCCTCCGAGTGTAAAAGAGCCCTTCAGAATATGGATTCCTCCGCTGCAGAATTCAACTGCACCAAATCCGCCAAATCCGGCTCCACCCATATTGTTGCAAACCACAGACCGTAACAGAGAGACAGCGCCGCCCACTACAATCATTCCTCCGGAAGCTCCGGAAACAATACTTCCACCTCCAAAATTCCCTGCAATGGTACAGTTTACCATGGAGGCATTTCCGTTGAGCACAGTAACTGCACCCGCACCTCCGGCACTTCCAACACCAACGCCTCCAAATCCTCCTTCATTGTCAATGAAAGAAGATTGAATGACGATTACGTTTCCCCCGGCAATATTAATTCCGCCGGCTCCGCCATAGCCAACACCTCCGTCGGTACCTCCGACCCCTCCGGTGTTATAATCAAAGAAACAACCGATCACCAGAAGATTCCCGTTTTCATTCTGAATTCCGCCTCCGGTACCGTTGATGCTGCCGGCTCCAAAATTCTTACTGAGAATACAGTTTTTTACTGTCAGGTTTCCCATATTGGTGATTCCGGTATGATTGGAAGCAGAAATTTCCAACCCTTCAATCAACACGGTTTTTCCGGTATTCACTACAAAAGTTCTGAATCCAGGGCTTACACCTCCTTTTAAACCTTCATTTACCGCAGGGTTTACACTGCCGTTAATTTTAACAGCCGGTTTTCCTTCGGACAGGTTGCTGAGGATTGCAATGTGGTTGTCCAGAGCAGGAAGGTTTTCAGACAAGATAATCTCGCCTTTAAGACCCTTGGCAAACTGAATGATATTGGGTTTTTCAGCAGAAGCACCCTGAGTCTCATTTGCTTTATTAATAGCTTCTATCAGCGAACCTTTAGAGGCGTCTCCTGAAAGATTTTTAACTTCAAAAGTTTTTTGGGCATTCAGGGCAAAAACGGAAAAAGTCGAAATTAAAAAGCAGGAAATAACCTGGCGGACTGAATGGAGTCTGTTATTCATACAATAAGATATTAGCTGATTTTAAATGAAAAAGTACGGGAGAATCTCTCCCGTACTTATAATGATCATTGAACTCTCGTAGATTGAACTGCAGGTTGGAAAGGTTCTTTCCAGCTCAGTTGCTGGTCAATATTCTTAGCCAGTTTGTATACCTTAATATGGTCGGCTATTTTTTCGCCGATCACTTCGATTTTACTCAGGTCTCCCTGTCCCATTCCCGCGTCTGCACAGAAATTCAGGTATCCTATGTTCGCATAATCAACACCCATCAATTCAACTCCGACGCGGTCGGTAGCCAACCAATCCAGTCCGGCAAGACATACTCTGTGGTCAACAGGGGTTCCGTTGGTAGGTCCGTTTCCTTCCATACCGTCAAATCCGTCAATGAAAGCCAGATTGGGATGGATATCATAAGCTAAAGAGAAAAGATTATAATTGATTCCTTTAAAACCATTGCCATGGACAAAGGCTTTATCTGACTGAGCACCCGGTTTTCTGTTTCTTCCAAAGGAGAAACCGGGATCTTTTATAGGCGCTGCCACGATCACATTTTTCAGTGATAAAGTACACAATACCCGATCATGGGTTTTCATACGGGCTGCGGAAAGAATAAAGTTGTTGGGATCCTGGAGTAAAGCACTCATCCGTATGGGATGCGGACGAAAATCTCTTTCGTCAATAGCGTAAAGAATTTTAGTGGGCTGTTCGTCCAGATCAACCAATTTTACTTTGTACTTGTCAATCAGAGGGAGGTATTTGTAATTTTCAAATGCCAGCATGGTCGGGCCATCCGCTGCAGATTCTGCAATGATGGTGTTTTCCAGTTTGTTAATAGATTTAAGAAATTCAAGAATTCCTTCCATGGATTCTACATGAGAAGCACTCAATTGAATGGAAGAAGACACCAGATTCGGTTTGATAAGCACTCTTTTGTTTCCGATGGCCTGTGCAATTTCTTTTGAAAGAGGTTGTAATGCTTTGAATGCCATATCGGCCCGGCTGCTTCCGGTTACCAAAGAAACTTTGGAGGTTCCTCCCTGATAAGCCACCTTGGTTTGCGCTGATAAAGCTTCCATTGCTGATGCAGGCAAAGCCGCCGCCGCAATTCCCCCAAATAAAGATGTCCTGATAAAATCCCTGCGATGCAATGTGTTCATGATGTTGTAGTTTAATTTATCTGATTTGTATTAAATTATGTTATAGATTACTGTAAATGCTTATTATTTGCTTTAACCGTTAAGCAGCAAAAAGCTAACAAAATTATAAATTTTTTTGTATACAAAACCATAAAGTATAAAAAAAAGCAGGACATCATCGTAGAAGTCCTGCTTTCCTAATTTGAGTGGAGAATAGGGGAGTCGAACCCCTGGCCTTTAGACTGCCAGTCTAACGCTCTAGCCAACTGAGCTAATTCCCCGGTTGTGGATGCAAAAGTATAGAATTATTTGATTTATACAATTACCCTGTTCTAATTTTGCCGTCCGATTTTAAAAAATAGACTGCGGAATTGCAAATTCTCTATTTTATCTTTTAATTTTGCCGCGCAGAAATCGTTTTGTGAGCAGATTTCAAATCAGAAATTCCTTTATTTGTTAAATTTATTAATTATGACAAAAGCTTCAATTGCAATTCTTACCGGTGGTGGTCCTGCACCCGGCATGAATACGGTAGTCGGTAGTATTACCAAAGTATTTTCCCGGAATGGTTTTCGTGTGATAGGTTTACACGGAGGTTACAGCGGACTTTTTAATGCCAATCCACGTACTGTTGAAATGGACTTTGCTTTAGCGGATGACATTTTTAACCGTGGCGGTTCTTTTTTAAAGATGAGCCGGTTTAAACCCAGTGATAAAAATTTTCAGGAAGACTTTAATCTGGATTTTTTTGTAAAAAATAATATCAAATTACTGGTCACTGTCGGTGGAGATGATACAGCCTCAACCGCCAACCGGATTGCCCGCTTTTTGTCAGAAAAAAATTATCCAATTTCCAATATACACGTTCCCAAGACCATTGATAATGATCTTCCGCTTCCTTCCGGTTCTCCCACTTTCGGATATCATTCTGCAAAGTCTATGGGAGCGGTTCTTGCTACAACGGTTTATGAAGATGCCAGAACAAGTGAAAACTGGTTTGTGGTTTCCTGTATGGGGAGATCTGCAGGGCATCTGGCTTTCGGCATAGGGTCCGCCTGTCATTATCCTATGGTGATTATTCCCGAAATGTTTAACAAGACCGAAATTACGGTACAAAAAATTGTCAATCTGCTGATTTCTTCTATTCTGAAACGTAAAATTAACGGATTGGAATACGGGGCAGCCATGATCTCGGAAGGGGTTTTTCATTCTTTGAGTGAATCCGAAATCAGAAATTCAGGGGTATTGTTCACTTATGATGAACATGGACATCCTGAACTCGGAAAGGTTTCCAAATCGCATATCTTCAATGAACTTCTTGGAAAGGAGATCGCTCAGCTGGGTCTTAAGGTAAAGAGCAGGCCGGTTGAAATCGGATATGAGGTCCGTTGCTGCGCTCCTGTTTCATATGATCTGG
>JAQVSH010000126.1 GCA_028700615.1 Bacteroidales bacterium | reverse complement strand
CCCCGATTGATGAGCCGGTACGACGGCCAGTCCCAGCGGCGGTCCGCCGAACGGCAGTAGTACGCGTAGCCGTTCCAGCGGCCGCCCCGGTAGACGCGATAGGACCCGCCGGCAGCGCCTTGGGGATCGATTTGGGGGGAACTCCCCAGATCGCTCTGAGACCAGTCCAGACACCATTCCCACACGTTACCGTGCATGTCATACAAGCCCCACTGATTCGGCAGATAGCTGCCGACTTTGGCGGTGCCGCGCAATGTGTCACCACCAGATGAATAATCTGACCCGCCATTGTAATAGTATCGCCCGACCTCGGCCATATTCGAGCAACTTCCCGTACCGGTCAAATTCTTGCCAGAGTTCAAGGCGGTCGTGGTTCCCGCCCGGCAGGCATATTCCCATTGCGCTTCAGTCGGCAAGTCGAAGTCCAGGCCGGTTCTGGCCCGCAGCCGCCCCATAAAAGACCCCGCATCCACATCATTATTGGCCGGCCAGCCCGATCCTGTGTCACTTCCTCGAATGTCCTCGTAGCTGACTTTTTCCACCGGGCGGGAGTCGCGACAGGATGCGTTGGTGAAATAGCTTGGCCAATTACCCATCACCCGCTCCCATTGCTTCTGGGTCACTTCGAACACACCCACATAAAAGTCCTTGGTCAAGGTCACCTGATGCTGGGTCTCGTCAGACTCTCGTCCTAACTCGTTCTCTGGCGAGCCCATAACAAACGCCCCCGCGGGGATTTTGCGCAGCACCAGCTTTGTGGTCTTGTACTCGTCCGTCCAGCCGCCAGGCGGCACGGCGGCGAAAGTGCTTACCGGGTAGCTTGTGGCATCGGGTCCTAGTGATAAGTCAATCACCAAGTAGTCATCTAGTCTCGGGATGATCTCAGCCTGATCCTCTGGCCAATATAAATAATAACCGGAACCGCTCAATATGCTCTTCGTGGGATATTGATGTTGTCCATTCCACCCCCAGGCGATGGTACCATTGTCACTCAGCAAGCAATCGGTTATTGGCCCGACAAAATTCCAGCCTTTCTTCAGATTAGCAACAAAATCAAAGTTTTCAGGGGAGGTACCGGTGAGAGTGATCGTTTCATCAGACTGGCAATAAATCCAACAGGCTTGGGGCGGTGTCAAATGGCTGCTGAAAACGTAGGCATCGCCAGTGGGAGAAAGGGTCGTTGCCTTCTTTGTCTGAAGAAGCTGTTGAGACTTTTCCGTAAGATTCAGATTGATGCTGATGAGATTCCAACCTTTGGTGAGAGGATACTCAGCAGAAAGTGGCTTTGTCACATGTATCTTGATCGCAGTAAAAGGTTGAGCATCAATGGGAAAATTGTTATCCATCTGAAGCATATTTACCCACACGATGCCGTTATTACCTAACGCAGAACTGAACTGCGATTCTGTCCAGTCGAAGCCAACATCATTCCCGTCATTCCATACAGCAGCGCGTCCGGCAGTAGTCGACGACAAGACTTGAGCACCATTATACATACCTGAAAAACCGACAATTAAGTAATAATCCCCAGGTGTGTCAGGTGTCATACAGTCTACAGGAATAGTGTAGGTATTCACCCCTGTACTAATGCTTCGTTTTACCGTCCAGTATTGGGTTGTCCGATTGCCCCAGGTGACGGTTGCTGCAAGCGGGGCAACCGCCCCGCCGTGCATGGTATTGTTAACAGCAACGTTAAATGAACCCTGCAATAAATCTCCGGCAGTTACTTCTACAGTATTATTGTGTTTATCTACTGGCTGTCCGTTTAGTGTCCCGCCAGCTGTCCTGCGACAGTACATGGAAGGGTATTCAACCAAGTAATAGTAGTGTCCGTTTTGATCATGCCTCGCTGCATCATTCCAATAGCCATGGGCAGTTGCATCATTTAAGTTAAACATGATTTCCAAGGCATCTTCGGGATATGAACCATAACAATCATTTGGTTCGGGATTATAAATACGCCAATTTGTGTAAGTCCACGGTTCACCGGTCACCCAGCGCCACCCCTGATCTGCCGCCTTACCAGATTCTTGGTCACCACCAATCCAAGCTGAACCTTGAATTACATTTTGATAGTATTCAACGATGAAGCTATTCTCTTCGGCGGAATTGATGGTTGCTAAATAACCAGGAATGCCATTGAGAGTGGCTGTTTCCGCAGCGATTTTGGCCTGATCCCAAGTTAATCCTTCCGGCACCTCAACAAGCTCGTAATAATGAAGATTACCTTCCCAAAACACCAACGATTTCGGTTTTTCAGTATAGCCCGCCGTTTTGGTGTCGCTTGCGTTCATCCCGGCTTTCCACGCCTTTGCTTTCAGCGTCCCTGGCACCGGAACCTGTACGATATTACCTGATGCCACCGTCTGATCGGATTCCGTCGGTTCGCTGCCGTTTATCGTATAATGAATCGTTGCGCCCGCGGTCGAACAGGAAACCGTGACATTCACGCTGGTGCCGGTGTGTGCGCCGCCATTGGGATTGAAGGTCGGCGTGGCGACGGTACTGATAATCGCCCATTTTGCATACAGGGTATGGGTGGTAGTTATCAGCGGCACTAGTGTGCTCTCACTGACGGGATAGCCGCCGTCGTCCAAAGTCCACCAGCCCTCGAAAAGATATCCAGAGAGGTTCGCAGTTGGCAACTCACCATAGGCCTTGCCCACATTGTATTTGCGTGTCTCGTAGGACGGCGTGCCGCCATTGCCATCGAAAGTCGCTGTGGTACACCAAACCGATACCGGCAGACCGCCGAACGTGCTGCCCCACCCGACCGTGCCGAAAATGTAAAAGACGTCAGCATTGACAGCACCGAAATACTCGCCTTCCAACTCCGGCGGTGAGCCAGCAAAATAGATGCCTGTTAGTTCGTCGCAACCATCAAAGACATCTCTTCCGATACTGGTGACGCTATCCGGAATCGTCACACTTGTTACACCAGAGGTGTAAGAAAACGCAGAGTCTCCAATACTGGTGACAGAATAACCATTTATTTGAGCTGGAATGTCAATCGCCCCTCCGTCGCCGGAATAGCTGATGATCATGACCGTAGTAACCCCATCTTTGGTAATCTGCGTTGTCCGCCATAGGGGAAGGTCTGGAATAAAAAAGTAGGGCGTTGAAATACCATCATCGTAGAATTGACACTGGGCCGTCAGCACGGCCTTATAATTGCCTCTTCGATCAATGATCCTGCTGGTTCCTGAAAAATCACCGGTCAACGGGTCATAGGCCAGAGTGACGGGCTCACCAAAGCGAAGCCAAGCATCGCCTTCCTGGCGATAGATGTTCCCTGTCACCACGGCATTTTCAATTTTTTCACCTTTCAGGCTCGATGTCACCGTCGCCGAATAATCAATGACCAGATCATCGCCAACACTGCTCTCCTCAAACCCCGGGGCAATTACCAGCCCGCCGCCACGCACCTCCAGCACGACTGGGCTGGATTGCATCTCCATTTCGTCACCTTCAAAATTATCCCAGGTGAAACTTGCGCTGCCCAATGTGTAATATCCCGGAACATCTGCCTTGATCCGGTAGCTATGCTCCTCGCTGTCGCCTTCTTCAAGCTTCTCGGCAAAACTTGAATCCGATAAACTCCCGGACGTGCGGACGAGACCAGCCGGCAAAGCGGCATCAATCAAGCTCGTACTGTCACCCGTGGAACTGTATTCCGTTGGATTGCTGATCGTGATTTTGACCGTAGCCTCCTGACCGACTAGTACAGGATTCGGTGATATGCTCTTGGTTAATTCCAAATTGGGGATTTCCGTATTGAAACGCATATATAAACGGATGTTCGAAAGGCTGGCAATGGTACCAGTGCCGGATTCGTCCGTAGGCGCAGTATTAGAGCCAGTCGTCTCCGCTTTTATAGTAAAAATATTGTCATCTTCCATTAAATGGCTCGGACTGACATCCCAGCTGATCTCCGTGCTTGTGGATTTAACCCGGCTTGTGTCCGGTTGCTTCCCATTGACAAAAAGTTTGAGGTACCCAGCCCGCTCAACGGAATCAACATCCGCAAGGATTTGCGCATAGCCCAGAAAATCATCTTTTATATCGTTCCATTGCGAAGAGGGTATGTCAAACTCCTCGCTCTGCCACGCGGAGGTGGTGCGGCAATATAGAAGTCCCCAGTCTGTAGGATTAAAAACTTTCCAACGCACAGTTGTGTCAGTAGAAGATGACGGATTTACCTCAAATGAAAAGATGTTATATAAGCCATCACTGTTATCAGACAAATAATGCCATGACGATGAATCAATATTGCCGCTTACCTGATTTCCCTGAGACCAAGCAGAAGATTTAACTGTATACATTGTTTTTCTGTTCAAACGAAAATCCAAATTTTGCGTATTTATTGCCGCTTCTTTTATGCATGAAAAACCAAGCCGAAACCAGTCTATATTAATTACTTCTTCGGGCGTAAGATGAAAATACGGATATACGAATGGCCCCGAATTGTTTCCCATAATTTCAAACCAATAGTCATAAAAATTTTTAGAAAACGTTTTCTTATCCCAAGTCCAATCACCATTGATGTTACCACTGGGGTTGCGGAATGGGAAGATGATTTCAGCAGTAGATTCCGATACTGTGATATAAAACTCCTGTGCTATTCCATTGAAACTTACATGAGCAGAATAGATACCTGGATCAGCACTCGACGGAATGCTGATTGAGATCAGATAAATCTTCATCTCATTCCCCGATAGTTGGAATGACGCGCCGTCGATTAATTTTACCCAATTCGCGGCATTCCCTGATTTCGTGACATTTACGTTCACTGTGGTGAATTTGCGGTTATAAACAGGTATCCGAATATTGTTCCAACCTTGAGACGGCCTGCCCGACAAGGCAAACACCTCTGGCGCTGAACTCCCGGAAACATATAACTCTGAATCCAGTACCTGATAGACTGCCTTGTATGTCGCATCATCGTCAACTTGGATTTGAATGTTGCTGTTTATGGAATAAGTCTGCCCGTTCTTTTGCCACTCCGTAAAACGCCAGCCAGAGTGGGTGGCAGGGGCGTTGAGGCTAATGGATGCGTTTGAATAATAAATACGTGAGAAAGGAGTTGTGCCGTCTTTTTGTTCAGATTGATCCGAGTGACTTATCATAACGTTGACACCAGCAGGATTTGATTGAATATTTACTGTGCTTGGGTTTATACCAACGACAAATTCCATTACAATTCCGTCCTGTTCAATATTTGATTCACTTTCGTAACAAACCAAAGTAATTTTACAATTTTTTGTGGTTAATTTGTTATAAAAATCCTTAACAGGAATTTCTATAATAGTCCGATTGTATTCGTGAGAATTTGCATATATTTTAAAATCAGATGATTGCGTGCGATATACTTCTGTTTCAGCATTTGAAATAGCTATTTTAAAATATATTTTTTTGTCATTGTTAGAATAGCAGGTAATAAATGGGTTGATTGTAATTATATCATGGTAAACAAAATAAGAATCAAAATTATTATCATCAACCTCCACTCGTCGACTATTTGAGAAATAATGATAACCAACCCAACTATTAAAATTATCCCAATCTAACTTTATTCTACTAAAGATCAATGGGTCAGATTCAATGCCAGATTTACTAACCATGCTATAAGGATTGGATAAACTAAAATACGGACTTTCTAAAAAATTAAAGTAGGACGGGCAAAGGTCAAAACTTACATAATCTGTAGAAAAATCTTCAAAAACACCTTCTGCCCTTACAAAAAAACCATCATTATCAAGACTCGTGTCAGTTTTGTCAAAATAATCATCCCACGAAATAGGTAAATTGTGAAAACGTTTTTTATTATTGTCATTTACATCCTTGTAATACTCTTCGAACAAAGCACCTGAGGGATCATTCACATAGACCATATCATCAGAATACCCTACAATTGTTATGGCATGCCCACCTAATAAATTATCA
>JAQVSH010000125.1 GCA_028700615.1 Bacteroidales bacterium | reverse complement strand
GCCCGCGGCGGAAATGGGTATAAAAATAAAAGAGTCCGATTCAGCGTCATACCGGCAAAAGCCGCCGTCAAAAGTAGATGCCCATAATATTCCTTTGCTGTCCAGACAAATAGACCAGGAATGAATAGTAGAAATTTTATGGGGGGCGCTGTACAAAGTAAGTTTCTGCTGTTGCGGCCAATACCTGAAGAGTCCCGTACCATAAGCAAGGATCCATATTGATCCGTCTTTTCCATCAACAATATCGTTTACAGGACCCGAGATGATCTTACCTTCTTCCGTTGAGGCAGTAAAACGAATAAAATCATTTTTTTCTAAATCATGTATATACACCCCGTCATCGGTCCCTATCCATAGTTCACCCGTACCGGACATTTCATATAATGAGTGAATAAAATTATTTCCCAGCGACAGTGAGTCACTCACGACTTTTCTGTATATGATATTGTCATAGCCGTTATAGCAGTTCAATCCGTCTTTTGTCCCAAACCACATCATTCCCCGGCTGTCCTGTAAAATGGTCCAGACCGAACTGTGAGAGAGTTTTTCATTGATATCGGAACCGTTTATCATTGGAAATGCAATACTTTTCACTGTTGTCAGCAGCAAAAGAGTCAAAACGGTCATTATTTTCTTCACCCTTATCATCCCAAATAAATCATAACAAAAGTAAAATAAATAGTGCATTAACCGGGCGTAAAATCTTGCAGAGAAATGCAAATATCCTGCAAGTTTTATGTTTACAGGATATTACTATTATTGAACAGGATATTTGCGACTATCGTAAAGAAAATCAATTTACTTTGCTCATCACATATCTAAAATCATACCACAAACAATGAAAAAACCAATTTTTACCTTCTTCCTCCTTTTGGTCAGTTTTACCTCTGCACTGGCTCAATTTAATATAAAAGGAACCATACGCGATACAGAAGGAGAACCACTGGCTGGTGTTACGGTACTGATAAGCGGAACCAACACAGCGGTTGCCTCAAATCTGGATGGCGTGTACTCTATTATTGCGCCTTCCCCGGATGTGGAAATGCAGTTTATATCAATCGGGTTCATTACACAAAATGTCCGGATTGATAACAGAACCTTAATTGATGTCATCTTAAAAGAAGACACACAAAGACTGGATGAAATAGTAGTTATTGGATACGGGACCGCTAAAAGAAGCGATCTGACCGGGTCTGTGGCTTCTGTAAAATTAAGTAAAGAGCAGGCTGCCATAGTTTCTTCCCCAGATGTAATGCTCAGAGGGAAAGCAGCCGGGGTACAGGTAACCTCAGGGAACTCGGCCCCGGGCGGGGCCGTTAATGTACGTATTCGCGGAACCGCGACATTAAACGGTAATTCTGAACCTTTATACGTTGTCGACGGTGTCATAATGGATTCGTCCATGGAAGATGTCGGCAGTACTATGAGCGGGGGTACGCAAGGCAGCAGTACCCGGCAGGAAGTTCAGAACGGATTGACCTCAATAAACCCCCAGGACATTGAGAGTATCGAAATATTAAAAGATGCTTCGGCGACAGCAATTTATGGTTCCCGCGGAACAAACGGTGTGGTGCTTATCACAACAAAAAAGGGGAGTTCAGAAAAAGCAAGGATCATCTTCAATTCTTTGCTAGATGCAGGTTCGGTATATGAGTTCATACCTGTGTTATCGGGAAAAGAATACGTCGATTTCATCAACGAAAAGAGCAGCACGCCCGTATACGATGGCAGTGAAAATCTCGACTATGTGAACTGGCAGGAACGTCTTACACGTACCGCCATAAGTCAACAATACCGGATATCGGCATCCGGAACGGTTAATAAAGCAAATTATTATGTTGCTGGCGGTTATTTGAATAATCAGGGTGTTGTAAAAACTACCGGATTGAATCAATTTGATCTGCGTGCCAATGTTTCTTATGACCTCACTTCAAGGCTGAAATTAACAGCCCGGTACAATACCATCAGAAGAGTGAATAATATGACTACGGGTACAGATAATATGGGAAGCCTTAACTCAAGCATGATACGCCAAATGGTAAATCAGCCGCCCCTGCTTAATCTGGACGATCTTGAAGATGAATACAAATATTCCCCTGAAGCATGGCTTACAGATTATATTGACAAAAGCACAGAATTCAGAAATATTTCTTCAATTGCCCTTGATTACAAAATAAACGATGTTTTTACGTTCCGGATATTTGGCGGTTATGACAACAGGAACAAAGAACGCGCACGTTGGTACGGGAAAAACACTTATACAGGAGCAACTGCAAACGGCCAATTGGGAATTGCACTATTACAGACTGAAAGTATTAACTCCGAGGCAATGCTTTATTTTGATAAATCATTCGGAGATCATCATCTGTCGGGGACGGTCGGGGTGACTTATGATTATAAGACAAGTAAACAATACCAAATGGTAAACGAGAACTTCTTCACCGAGGCTTTAGGTATATACGGGATGGGGTACGGAGACAACTCATACCCCAACGGTGCCTCATATTATAATTATCAACTATTTTCAGGATTAGGCAGATTGAATTACTCTTTCAAAAACAAATATCTCCTGACTGTTACCGGGCGCCTTGACGGAAGCAGTCGCTTCGCCAAAAATAACAGGTTCAGTCTCTTTTCTTCTGTAGCAGGGGCATGGCGTATTGATAAAGAAAAATTTATGTCAGGCATAACCTCTGTCAGTAATCTGAAACTGAGAGCCGGTTGGGGTCAGACCGGAAATCAGGCTATTGATCCTTTCTCTACTAAAGATGTCTACACTAATGGATATTACGGTACACACGAAGGCAGTATTATGGTGGCCATGTATCCCGGCTCAATTGCCAACACTGCTCTTGTATGGGAAACAACCGAGCAGACAAATATAGGATTAGATATAAGTCTGTTTTCAAACAGATTCAATTTTTCCGCCGATGCTTATTATAAAGTGACAGACGGGATGCTCCAGGAAATTGATGCGCCATTATCTTCCGGATTCCCTACCATAGCTGTAAACCTGGGCTCAATGTCAAACAAGGGTTTGGAATTCAGTATGGACGGATACATAATAAACACTAATGATTTCAGCTGGAATATCGGAGGCAATATTTCAATTAACCGTAATCAGATCATTAGTCTGGGTCTTGAACCGTCAGTTTTCGGAACGCAGGAAATGGTTGCATACTTAGGAAGTAATATTGCCAGTGATGCAGATCTTGCTACTGCAGCAAATATATTTATCGAGGGATCTCCAATTGGAATGTTCTGGGGATACCAGACAGACGGAATATATCAGAACGAAGCAGAAGCTTCACAATATGCCTATTCAGGAGTTGCCCGTCAAGCCGGAGATGTCCGTTTTGTGGATCAGAATGGCGATAACGAAATTAATGCCCTTGACAAAGTGGTCATAGGAAACCCTAATCCTGATTTCACATACGGAATGAATACAACTTTTACTTATAAAAAACTATCCCTTAATTTATTTTTTTATGGATCATATGGAAATGATATATTAAACGCCAATTTAATTAAAGAAACAAGTTCACATACATCAAACAATATCAGGCGGGAGGCTTATATTCAGGCATGGAGAGAAACCGCACCCGGGAATACTTATCCACGTCTGGGATATCGTTTTCAGGAAGTTTCTGACCGATTTATTGAAGATGGCAGTTTTTTTAGATTAAGTTCGTTGACTTTTAGTTACCGGATTCCTTTTGAGCGCGTGAACTGGTTGAACTCCATAGATTTATCCATAACCGGACATAATCTCTTTACAATAACAAAATATAGCGGATACAATCCGGAAGTTAACAGCTTCTCAAACGACCCGACTCGTATTGGGATTGATTTTGGTGGATACCCTTGTACCAAATCCGTTTCTTTTGGTCTCTCATTAACTTTTTAATCATTTCTCATTATGAATCATAAAAATAATATAATACTGCCAAGACTTTTAGGAACTATCGTTACAGCATTAGTCTTATATTCATGCTCGGGTTTTCTGGAAGAAGACACCTCTTCTTTTCTTTCGGAACAAGTTATATACGAAACAGATGGCGGAACCGAGTCTGCGTTGGCCGGTGTTTATGCAGGAATGTGTGATTATGAATATTTTCCATCCGGGTATGCCAATCTCGTATCAGCGGCATCAGGCGGGCTGTTCACAAATCATTCTTCATCGAAGGACATCTTGAAAATGGAAGCTTTGCCATCTAATAAGTATTTGAACAACACCTACGAAGCTATATACAAGGCAATTGTAAGAAGCAACAGTCTTATTGCCTGTGTTCAGGCAGGAGGAGCTTCGCAAGAAGTAAAAGACCGGGCAGAAGGTGAAGCCAGACTAATGAGAGCCATATGCTATTTTAATCTTGTCAGACTCGTTGGCGGAGTCCCTTTAAGAACACTGCCTACTACCTCAGAAACACTTCATATGCCCCGTGCTTCCGTTGAAGAAATATACGATGTCATTATTTCGGATCTGGAACAAGCACAGATGCTTCTGCCTGAAACAAATCCCATTATTGGGAGACCATCCCGTTATGCTGCCTGTGCTTTATTGGCCAAAGTGTATATTACATTGGCAGGAAATCAAGAAAATTCCCCCTACTGGAAGAAAGCTTTGGACGAGGCAAAAAAAGCATACGGTAAATATGAATTAGTACCTCTGTCCACATTATATAATGTAAGCAACAGAAACACAAAAGAATCCATTATAGAATTTCAACTCACAAATGCCGGAGGGCGCGCAAATTACTGGACCCGGATGATTGCTCCCGCAAAAAGCAACCATACACCTCTTGCAACATCCAATCCCTATGGCAGAATCAGGCCCTCCAAATACCTTTATGACAGCTTTTTATCCCAATATCCGGGAGATCCCAGGATTGATCTGTCTTTCATACACGGAAGTTATACATCGCGCGACGGCTCAAGTGTTACTATGACCTATCCACAGGTAGATCCGGGCCTTTCCGCTTCTAAACAGGCACAGGAATCTTTTCCTTATATTCTTAAGTTTCTGGATGCATCTTATACGGCAAGCGGATCAACCGCAAATTTTATATATTTCAGATATGCAGATTTGCTCCTGATCCTGGCAGAAGCCGAAAATGAAGTTAATGGTCCTTCCGGGGCATATAAATACGTTAATGAGGTCCTAAAGCGGGCACGTGAGAGTATCACTCCTGCTGCTATGGCTCCGGAAAACTGGAACGGAATGTCAAAAGAAGAGTTCAGAGAAAGAATCATGCAGGAAAGACGTTTTGAGCTTTTGGGTGAACAACATGAATATTATGACCTTCGCAGACGAGGAGCCGAATATCTTCTTAATTATATTAAAAAGCATAATGCAGATAAAAATAATAATTTTAACGCAGCAAGTTCTTCATATAGTGATGTTCAATATCCCGAAACCATTGAATTTGCAACAAAGGCATTGTTATTACCGTTCCCACAGACAGAAATTGACTCTAACAATATGATCTCCGACCAAGATCAAAATCCCGGGTATTAATTTTCACCCATATTATTTTAAAAAAGCCTCTCCGCAAAACGCAGAGAGGCTTTTTACAATATTATTACATTTCCAGACAGAAACGTTGCATTCTCTCTTTCTTATTATAGGTTATTTTGTAATACAACTTAAAACTACTTTTTTATATCATTATGGAAGGAAAAAATTATAAACTAAAAGTATTTGCCTTTGTACTGGCTGCGGTGGTTTCCCATGCAGCCTTTGCGCAGGCAAATGTTAAAATTTCGGGCGTAGTGCTTTCAGGCGCAAACGAACCGCTCACAGGAGTGACCGTTATGCAGCAGGGCACCTCAAACGGAGTTACCACAGACGCAGACGGAAAATACAGTCTGACGGTTCCCGAAAACGCTGTTCTGGAAGCATCTTATATGGGCTTCATCACAGAAGTAATGCCAGTCAGAGCCGGTGTT
>JAQVSH010000124.1 GCA_028700615.1 Bacteroidales bacterium | reverse complement strand
ATTGTCCCTGGATAAAAATGTCGATGCGGAGTTGGTTCGTTTTGAAGCCTCAACCATTGTACGGCAGACCTGGAATCAGCTTCCGGAGGGGGTTTCTTATCCTGTAGTGGCGATGGCTGTTCCCGATGAAAGAGCCTCCCGGCCTTTTTTGACATACTCTCTCAATGCTCCCGCAGTGCCAAGAATTATCCAACAATACGCGGAAGATAAGATTCAGCCCGTTCTGTCACGAATCCCGGGAGTATACAAAGTAGATGTGAGTGGCGCCGTACCCATGGAATGGCGTCTCACATACAATCAGTCCCAACTGGAATCCCTGGGATTGACTTTATCTGATTTGCAATACGCTATTAGCCAACATCTTTCGGTAAACCATCTCGGAACAGGTAAAGTAGAAGGCGCGGACGGGAATACGCGCTGGATGAGGGTTTCACTGCTTTCGGATATGGAAAAGAAAGGACTGGATGTGTCTCTGATCGAAGTACCTTTACCGGGCAATGGGAATTTCATTCGTCTGGATCAGTTGGTCAGGGTATCCCGGGAGGAGTCAGATCCTACCTTTTATAACCGTATCAACGGGCTCAACCTGGTGTACATTGATCTCCAGGCAGAGGATATGGCCAATCAGTTGAAATTGAGTAAAAAAATAAAGTCAAAATTGGCGGAGATTGAAAATTTTCTGCCAGCCGGTTATTATCTGACCAAAAATTATGATGCGACTGAGTACATCCAGAAAGAACTGAATAAGATCTATTACCGCACCGGGCTGACAATTCTGATTTTATTAATTTTTGTACTGATGGTCACCTGGAGCCGTCGTTATCTGTTTTTGGTGTTGATCAGTTTGTTGGCCAATCTTGCGATGGCTGTTATTTTTTATTATCTGTTAGGGCTGGAAATGCAATTATACTCGCTTACGGGCATCACCATTTCATTGAGTCTGATCATTTCCGGAACACTGGTGATGACCGACCAGATGTTGCACCGGCAAAATCTGAAGGCTTTTCCGGCTATTCTTGCCTCTACTGCGATCACCATGGGGTCTCTGGTCGTAATTTTTTTTATGGATGAATCCGTACGCCTTAACCTTGGGGATTTTTCTGCAGTCGTTGTGATCAATCTGGGAGTTTCACTACTTACTACCCTGTTTCTGGCACCCGCCCTTTTTGATAGTCTGGGCATGGGAAAGCCCAGACATATTGTTAAGCCTGCCCGGAAAATCTTTGGAAAAACCCCGCGCTGGCTCAGGTGGAAACCCAAACGGATGGCAGCAAGGTTCAGCCGGTTTTACGAAAAGATGATTCTGTTTCTGATCCGGCGCCGGGTATGGGCATATCTTCTGCTGATTCTGGCTTTCGGAGTCCCCACCTACCTCCTGCCCGAAAAGATTGAGGGGGAAAATCAATGGGCCGTATGGTATAACCGCGTGTTTGGTTCGGAAATCTATAAAACAAAAATTGGCCCGGTGGTCGACAAAGTGTTGGGGGGAACCTCACGACTTTTTGCTGAGAAAGTCTCTGAGGGTTACTATCCCGGACGCGATGAAGAAGTTGAATTGACAGTATATGCCACCATGCCTTACGGAGCCACGCTAGACCAGATGGATTATCTGATTCAGCGCATTGAAGCCTATTTACAGAACTTTAAGGAAATAAAGCAATTTCAGACTTCTATATACAATGCCCGTCAGGCAAATATTAGCATCTATTTTAAAAAAGAATTTGAACGGGGATCCTTCCCCTATGTGCTTAAATCAGATCTGATCTCCAAAACACAGGAACTGGGCGGAGGGAGCTGGTCTGTCTATGGACTGGATAATAATGGGTATTCTAACCGGATCTACACCTCTGCGGGAAGTTACCGGGTATTGATGTACGGATACAATTATGATGAGTTATACGGCTATGCAGAACAGTTCAGACAGAAACTGCTGAGTGGTTACGCCCGGATTGAACGGGTGAATATCGGATCAGATTTTGCAAATTCACTGGAAGATTACAATGAGTTTGTCTTTGATCTGAACCAGGAACGGCTGGCTCAAAAAAATCTTTTACCCGGCGATCTGTACAATACCATGTATTCTGTTTTTGCCAATAATGTGAGCGGTGGCTCTGTTTTTGTGGATCAGTCATACGAAAGGCTTAAATTTTATTCGAAACAATCACAGGATTATGATATCTGGGCGATGCTGAATTACCCGCTAAGAACCGGTCAGACTACTTTTAAACTGGGCGATGTGGCCAAATTAACCAAATCGCAGGTATCCCAGAGGGTAGTTAAGGAGAATCAACAATACCGGCTTTGTCTGCAATATGACTACATAGGATCCAACACTCAGGGGGAAAGAGTGTTAAAAAATGAAATAGAAGACTTTAAGCCTCAGCTCCCCGTGGGTTATTCGATCGAAAGTGACAGGTCTCGCTATAATTTCGGAGAGGATTCCACGCAATACCTTCTCATCGGTCTGGTGATTTTGATTATCTTTTTTGCTTCAGCGATTTTATTTAATTCCCTATGGCAGCCTCTTGCTGTAATTTTTGTTATTCCGGCTTCATATATCGGGGTATTTCTGACTTTTCACTGGTTTGAGGTAGGTTTTGACGATGGAGGATTTGCCTCCCTGATTCTGCTTTGCGGATTAACAGTAAGCAGTTTCATCTACATTCTTAACGAGTGGAATCACCTGCGCCTCACCCACCCCGGAATGACTCCGATGCGGGCCTACATCAAGGCCTGGAATGCAAAGATCATTCCTATTCTGCTGACTACTTTTTCCACCATGTTGGGATTGATTCCCTTTCTGATCGGCACCTATAAAGAAGCTTTCTGGTTCCCCCTTGCGGTGGGCACAATCGGTGGACTGCTTATGTCCAAAATCATCCTCTTCTTTTACCTACCCCTTTTCACCCGTGGCTTATCAAAGAAAAATATTTCCAACAGTAAAGTTCAGATGATAATCAACAATGGAAAGTAAAAACCTCATTGTACTACTGACAGTTTGTATAGGTTTGTTTTATGGCTGTAAAAGCCGCCCGGATATCAACTCCGGGGAAATACCTATACTGGACATTGCCCAGGTTATTGAATCTAACCCGAGCATTGAGGGTCCAGTCAAAGTAAAAAGCATTTCATTTATTCCCCTGGAAACCAATGAAGAAGTTTTATTGAAAAACCCCAGACTGCTGTCCTTTAAAAATAACTCCATCTGGATATTGTCCAATCAGGCTGTATTTCGTTTTGATGAGAAAGGGCATTTTGTTCATAAGATAGATCACAGGGGACAAGGCCCACAGGAATACCGGTCGCTTGATGATATTGCGGTAGATTACGAAAATGAAAGAATCTTTTGTTTAGATGATGATTATTATAATCCCAGGCTTATTCAATATGGCTTTGATGGAGATTATATCGGAAGTTTTAAACTCACCGGAAATTCCCGTATCGAATATATAGAAGGAAATTTATGGACAGCATCCGATCCCGCAAATATTCCATCTCATTATATTATAAACCGTTACGATATTTCTACGGGAGAAAAAACCGACAGCCTTATGAAACCGGATTATAATCCGGAACAGGATGGTCCGGGAATTATCCTCACGGACTTCTACCTATCCGGCAGAAAAATAAATGTGAAGTATAACTACAATGACACAGCCTTTTATATTGAAAACGGCCGGTTACATCCCCATTTGATATACAGATTAGGGGAATACATCATGCCGATAGAAGTTTCAACCGCTTTGTACAGGGATTCCAAAAAATATGTCATTGATTTCAGACACAAAGAAACAGCGTCATTAGCCTTTGTGTCCTATACCCGCAATCAGAATTCTCTGAATGTTTCAGGAACCTATGAAGAAATCATGAAAAGGATTGAAGAATATGAAAAACATAGTATCCGTTTCCATGAAGTGTGGGACAAAAACAAAGGAAAACTGATCTACAGGAAGGTTACCAATCCGGAAAAGAAAAAAGAAAACCCTGAAGGAATTATTTTTACAGACGGTCGTCTAACACTTTGTATTGATCCCGAGATGGCGGATGATCAGCATGTTTATATCCTTCTGGAGGCATATCAATACCTCGAATATATGAAAGAAGATCCCGGATTTATCTCTGATATTAAAGAGGAAGACAATCAAATATTATGCGTGATTAAAATCTGATCAAAAACTACAAATCTTCGGTAAAAAAATTATTGAGCAGGGCTTGTTTGTACTTTTTGAATTCACTGGCAAAATTAGGAGTGACCACCCCTCTTGAAATCAGGGATTCAATTTCAGAGAAGGAGAAGAAAGCCCCTCCATCCAGTTCCTCTTCATCCGGATGAAGCGTCCCGGAAAAAATGGTTTGATAAATATGAACCAATTCCCTTTCTATTTCTGATTCAAACACATAGCTATCCACAAAGACCGCCTGAAAAGTTTCCAGTCCGAGCTCTTCCCGGGATTCTCGTCTCAGGGCTTCTTCAATGGTTTCTCCATAAAGAACATGTCCGCCGATAGAAGTATCCCACTTGCCGGGTTGTATGTCTTTGAGCATGGACCGCTTCTGTAGAAACAAGCGGCCCATTGCATCAAACACATGTAGGTGAACCACGGGATGCAACGGTTTGGAACCGTTGTGGCATATTTCTCGCGAAGCCTTTCCGATTACCAAACCTTTTTCATCAACCAGAGGGAAAATTTCCATCAACCAATATTAAAATCTTTTTGCCATGCCAAATACAGCAGAAAAAGCATAGGAAGAGTTGGTCACACTTCCGGCAAGTACTTCATAACCAGTGGGAAAGGCACCTGTCTCTGACGCCTCAAATACATAAGCGCCGGCACAACTGAAATCAATATCGCCGGGAATTGTATAAGTAAGTCCCATCGTAACTGAATGTTTCAAGATCAAAGGAGCCGCCACTGCAAACATTTGATTTTCAGCACTAATAGGCAGAGTATTATAGGTATAACCTCCTCTGAGTTTGATTTTTTCGTTAATCTCTCTCTGAACGCCCAATGCGATCACATAAACACTCTGACATCCCAGCCCGCGGACCACTGGAACTCCGTTTTCTACTTCAAGGGTTCCATTAAAGCCTTTGGTGTTGCCATAATCCATATAGCGGAGATCCAGAGCTATCAGGGTTTTTTCAAATCCGTCATAAGAGGTTCCGACAGAGAACATCAGAGGTAAATTCATAGCAAAATAGGCGGAAGCAGGGGTAATCTCGCCTTCGGAAGAAGTAGATGATCCTTTGAAATCAAGATCCTTGGTCCAGAGGGGGCTTTTGAAAGACAAACCGGCTTTAAAATGATTTTTAAAATCATACAATGCACCGATCTGAAAGCCTGCACCCCAGGTATAACGCGTTCCATAGTTGTATAGAGGAGACATGGCCGGGCGACCCAGATTCATCGGATTCAAAGAGAGGTTAGCCAAACCTACAATCGGGGCAAAACCAAGGGAAAGATGTTCATTGACCTGATAAGAGATCGTAGGAGTAAGCTGAAGTATTGAAACTGAAGCGCTTTTGGAATGACCTTCCAGAATAGGATTTGCGGGATTTGACTCATATAGGGTAGCAGCCCCCCCGATACCGGCCAGTCCGAGGGCAAAAGTAAAAGGAGAAGAAGGCGTTTTTCTCCAGAGAAATGACATGGTGGGGGCCGGAATGGATCCTGCATCAGAAGTACTGCTTCCGGAGGCAAGCACTTGTCCTGTCGCGGCTATTGATATCTGAGAACTTACGGAAGATTTAGGAATAATCAATCCCAGACCAAAAGAAATCTCATTTTGTTTAAAAGCAGAAATAGATGCCGGATTCCAGTATATAGCTCCGGTAGCATCCAGAGGAGCAGCCACTGCGGCTCCACCCATTGATTCATTGACAGCACCCATTCCCCTGAGAAGAATACCCTGGGCAGAAATTTCAAGATCAGACATGATCCAAACAACCAAT
>JAQVSH010000123.1 GCA_028700615.1 Bacteroidales bacterium | reverse complement strand
TTGACGGTGTGCAACAGGGCAATGCTTCCAACCTGAGTTGGTTGAATCCTAACGATGTGGAAAATATTGAAATTTTAAAGGATGCCTCTGCAACCGCTATTTACGGTTCCCGTGGTGCCAACGGTGTCATCATGGTCACCACAAAGGCCGGTAAAGCAAGCAAACTTAAAGTGGATTTAAGAGCTGACTTCGGTATTTCGACCATGGCCGGCAAATTAAAAATGGCCAATATGAAAGATTGGTTAACCGCTTATCGTACATCCATGGAAAATGATGGCAAGGAACCTTTCACTGCCTTCAATGGTAATTATGACGATCAGCTGCACTATATCGATTGGCAGGATCAAATGACGCGTGCTGCATTTCGTCAACAATACCACTTATCAGTTGCCGGTGGTACCAAAGATGTCCAGGCCAACGCATCGATCGGCTATATGGACAACCAGGGGATTGTCGTAAATTCATGGAACAAACGTTTAACCCTCAATTTGAACGTACAGGGAAATATTAAAGACGTTGTACGTTTAGGATTTACCACCAATTTCAATACCTCTAAGGGTAGGAGCGGCGGAAACCAAATTGATTATGCGCGTTTGACTCCTACCATGGATTATGTGGATCCTAACACAAATCAATTGGTAAATGTTCCCGTTCAATATCCTGACGGAAGCTATGGACATTTCTTCTTTGATCAGTCCGTCTCCACTTCAGCCGGTATGTATGCTTCTAACCCTTATGCAGATCAATATATCCGCAAGTATAAAGATGATTTTGACGATGATAATGGTGCCATCAGAAACTCAGCATGGATTGAAGTTAATCTCCTGAAAGGACTGACATTCAAATCAACTGCCAATTATGATTTTTCGGGTTCAAACAGTTGGTATTATAACAGTCCTTATATATCAACCTACTATGTATCTACCACCAGTGATAGGCTGGATGAATTTGGCACAAGCGGTAGTGCGAGCACCAATATGGGTATTGAAAACTTCTTAACCTATGATCTCAAGAGAAGTGACCATCACTTTAATGTAATGGTGGGTCAGTCTGCCAGCCAATCCCATGGGTCAAGTAATGGATCATCTACCAAAAGTTTAACATTCAATTTCTTAAGAGGTTTTTATTCAACAGATGCCAATGCACATAATAACGGGAGTGGTGGTCCTGATGTTTCAATCCGTTACGTATCCTATTTTGGTCGTTTAAACTATTCTTTCAAAGATCGTTACATGGTTACGGCCACTGTGCGCAGAGACGGATCTTCAAAATTTGGTCCCGGAAAACGTTGGGGTACATTCCCGTCCGTATCTCTTGCATGGCGTGCATCTGAAGAAGAATTCATCAAAGATCTTGGGATTTTCTCAAACTTAAAACTTCGTTTAGGTTGGGGTCAGACAGGAAATGCCAACTTAAGTACGACCGATGCTATTCCTCAATTGTCAACCAGCGGGGTAAGCTATGACTTTTATGATGCATACAACGCCTATGCTCAGATCGTCGGTCTTGCCCAGACAAGAGAAATTGACCAATACCTGCAATGGGAAGCCAATGAACAAACCAATGTCGGTTTGGATTTAGGATTTCTTGGCGGGAGCCTGAATGTCACTATGGATTATTATATTCGTGATACAAAAGACTTGATTCTTGACAAGGCAATTCGTCCTTCGGCCGGTTTCAGCAGCATTACTACCAACTTCGGCAGTATCCGCAATAAAGGTTTTGAATTTAGCGTAAATTATAACAAACAAATCAATGCGGACTGGTATTTCAGCGGTACATTAAATGGTTCGACCAATAAGAACGAAGCGGTTGATATCGGAACCGGTACCACGACTTCAGGCCCCACAGGCTCAGGTTGGGAGAACAGACAGGTATGTTACAACGGTCTTCCTCTGGGAACCTATCAGGGTTATGTGGTTGACCACATTATCCAAAATCAGGCCGAAATTGATGCTTTGAATGCAGCAGCCGTTGCGCAATTCGGTCCGGGCTCGTACTATGATCAACGCACAACCGGCCCCGGCGACTTCCTGTTCAAGGACTCCAATGAGGATGGTCACATTACCACGGCGGATAAGAAATATCTTGGTGACGGTTTTGTGAGCTTAAACTTAGGTCTCAATTTAGAGGCTCGCTACAAAAACTGGGATGCTTCGGTTTATATGTATGGGGCCTTAGGACAAAAGATCTTGTCATGGGCCAAGAACTATATGACCCGGATCGGTTCGTCAGATAATAGCGGTTATTTCAACTTCCTTTCTGAATATGCCAATAATTCATGGTCGCCAGACAATACGGATTCTTCCTTCCCGAAATTGTCACATGATGATTTGTCAGGCAATACCCGTGTTTCGGATTACTTTGTTGAAAAAGCTGATTATTTGAAGATTGCCAATCTCCAGATCGGTTATACCTTTAATAACAAACTATTCGGAAATGCTATCAGTAGCGCCCGTATTTATGCAAGTGTTCAAAACCTGCTTACCATCTCTCCATACAATAAATATGGTGATCCTGAAATTAGTTCCGGTGTAACCACAACAGGTCTTGACAGCGGCCGTTATCCTTTCCCTCGTACATTTATGTTCGGAGTACAGCTTGGTTTTTAATTAACAATTAAGAATAATGAATATGAAGAAAATAGTATATACAGTCCTCATGGGAGCCGCAATATTTGCGACCTCTTGTTCCAAGGATTTTATGGAAGTGGACACATACAGTATCGTATCACCTGACGGCGTATATTCAAGTAAAGACAATATCTTTAAAGGTCTGGTAGGGGTATACTCTGAATATTTCAACGGGAGAGGCGATTATTACATTAAACCCCACGTAGCCCTGGCAAACTATCCTACCCTGGATATGCAGGCCGATGGATGGGATGCTCAGATGTCAACACACTCATGGACCGTTGAATCTAAATCAGGCTTTTTTGATGCAGCCTGGTCAGTATCATACCGGCAAGTATCTCGTGCTAATCTCTATCTGAAAGATCTCGAAAACGTGAGTCCGGAGGTTATGCCCACTGCCGAACTGGATGTCTACAAGGCAGAAGCCCGTGCAATTCGTGCATATGCCTATTATTATCTGACCATCAACTTCAGCCGTGTCCCGATGTTGATGACAGGTGAGAACTACGCAACCGCTCCCGACAAAGCCCGTCCCGAGTCAGATGCTGATGCATGGCAGATTATCAAAGAAGACTTTGAATATGCCGCTTCAATATTAGATTGGGAACCTAAAGAAGGCCAGAAAGGCCGTTGGACCAAAGGCGCAGCGTTAGCTTATGCGGCTAAAGCCAATATGTATCTGGGCGATTACACAAAAGCAAAACAACAATATGCAGAAATCGAGACAAGTGCTGCCTATCAGCTGAATCCTTGTTTTGCCATGACCAGCTGGGTGGATAATCCATGGAATATTGAAGCCGTCTGGGAAATTGCTTTCCCTGAATTTCCTAATATGGCCTCCATTTGGTCAAGCCGTAAAAATAGCGACTTCCGCTATTTTGGTCAACAAACCAAAGCCAGAGAATATGGCGGCTGGGGCGATTCATTCACTTCATTCGAATTGGTTCGTTCTTTTGAACCCGGGGATAAACGCAAACAATATTCCACAATTTCCGGCGTTACCAATGACACGAATCCATTCACAGGGGATAAGGTGGGTAAAACACCTGTTTTTGCAAGCCATTTTCTTACCAATGCCGAGTATATGCCTAATAATCACAGTCTGAAATGGTGGAAAGTGAATACCCAATACTCCTCTCACTCTGTAAACTTGTATCGTTATGCAGGCGTATTGTTAGACTATGCTGAATGTTGTTTCCGTACAGGCGATCTTCCTAAAGGTTGGGCTCTTATTGCTCAAATCCGTGACCGCGCCTGGGGAAATACCGAAGTGGGTTCCAATCCTGATGCTACAGGCAGCACAAAGCCTTTCCCGACCGCCATGTTGAGTACCGCTACAGTAGCTGTTCCTGATGCTCAGGCATACTATACAGCTTATAAGGCAGCTAAGGGTTATAGCTCAGATGTATGGATGGTTGCTTTGATGCAGGAACGTAGAAAAGAACTCTATATGGAATTCTCTTTATACTATGATCTGAGCCGTTGCGATATGGTTGAAGAATGGTTGAATTGTGAATATCCCAAAAATGGCGGGGCAACCTATTATAATACCGTAACACATCAATACTTAGTACCATCAGGCATTGACAAGAACGAACCCTGGAATAATGCAAGTGCAGCCGAAAGAGCCAATCTGATTCCTGTAACAGCCCGTGATTGGGACTGGAATCCGATTCATCTGGTATATCCTATTCCTACGGCAGAGTTGACTGCAAATAAACTCATGACTCAAAATGAGGGTTATTAATAAATAATTCTATTACAGGATCCCCCTGATTCGTAGCATAATCGCTACAATTGGGGGGATTGTAATATAAATACAAAATATACCTGTTCACCAATTATTTCGTTAAAATAAATATGTAAATTACATGGCAGATCTTAAACTTAATTATATGAAGAAAATCAGTTTGAGTGCATCATTACTGTGCATATGTGCAGGGTTGTTTGCACAGGCCTGGCAACCGGCCGATCCTGAAGCCACTCCGGAAGCTAAACAATTGTTTAGCAGGTTGATGAAAATTCAAGAAAAAGGTATTATGTACGGACATCAGGACGACCTGATGACAGGACATAATTGGTGGTACGAACCTGATCGTTCGGATACCAAAGAATATACCGGAGATTATCCCGGAGTTGCAGGATTTGAATTGGGAGAATTGGAATTGAATCAAAAATTAAGTCTTGATTCTGTATCATTTGCAAATATTACCGAAAGAGTTAAGTGGTTTCACAAGCAAAAGGGTATTATAACCATCAGTTGGCATGTTGTGAATCCTATCACCTCTCAATGGCCGGGAGTTAAAGAGCCTAATGGCGCGGGGTCGGCCTGGGAAGTAAATATGCTTTCAAGCAACGGGCTCAATGCCGTTCAATCAGTATTGCCCGGAGGCAGCAATCACGCTATGTTTAACACATGGCTGGATCGTTTGGCCAGACTTTTCTCACAATGGAGAGACGAAAACGGGAAATTTATTCCTTTTGTTTTTCGTCCTTACCACGAACATTCAGGAAGTTTCTTTTGGTGGGGCAAAACTCGTTGTTATGACGAAGAATATGCCGCATTATGGAGATACACTGTAACCTATTTGCGTGCAAAAGGGTTACACAATATCCTTTATGCCTATAATACCGATAAAGTATATTCAGTACAAGAGTATCTGGAAGGATATCCGGGGGATGAATATATTGACATGCTTTCTATTGATTGGTATGGCAGTGGCGAAGAATTCAACAAAAATGTAAAAGCTGCTCTGGATTTTACCACCATGTTAGCAGAACAGAAACATAAACTTCATGCTTTGAGCGAATGTGGTCCTATCAGCGAAGACCTACAAAAGATATTGGCCAACTATAAATCTTCATACCTTTTGACCTGGAGAACAACCCCTCCACGCGGCAACCGTCCGATGAGAGAGCCCAGAAGGCCTACTCATGAAGATCTTCTCAAAATCATGAAGGCCAATCCAAGGTATTTATTTTTGAATGATATTAAAGATTATTAGAGTGAATCTCTTGATGACATCACCGCCCAAATATTTGCATTACTCATGAAAAAACAATTATTTATGCTCCTGGCTGCTTTATGTCTGTATACTACAGGCATAAAAGCGCAAAAGTTTGAAACTCTCGCCGACACCCCTCCGATGGGATGGAACAGTTGGAACAAGTTTGCCGGCAATATCAATGAAGACATGATTAAAGAAATGGCCGATGTCATGGTGGCGACAGGCATGCGTGAGGCGGGTTACATCTATTTGAACCTCGATGACTGTTGGCATGGCGAACGCGACAGTCTCGGTTTCATTCAGGCGGATCCCGTACGTTTTAAATCAGGCATCAAAGCACTGGCCGATTATGTCCATTCCAAAGGCTTGAAAC
>JAQVSH010000122.1 GCA_028700615.1 Bacteroidales bacterium | reverse complement strand
GAGTAGTAAAGGTGAATTCCCATTTCCTTCCCAGAAAATTGATCAAAAGGGTTTGTTCGGTCTCCGTTTTTCCCGGGGTGTATAAAAGGGTTTGCCCCCCCTGTACAAAGAGCAGAAAGACCAGAAGAGCTCCCAGAAGAGAGATAATTGTCCACCAATATTGTTGAAAAAACAGGAGGTCCATTATGCGTGGTTTGAATGGTTTTCAGATCCTTTTTTTATCTGGCGGGTCATGATGGTGATTTCTGCAATGAGCAGCGTGGTAAATATCACGACAAAGAGCCAGAAGGTGAGTTGAACAGAGGCGGTATCTATCCGTGAAACGGCGGCCATGGTGGGCATATAGTCCTGGATGACCCAGGGCTGACGTCCCGCTTCGGCAACAATCCATCCGCACTCTCCTGACAGATAGGCCAGAGGGATGCTCGCCAGCATCACCTTGTGGAGCCATTTTTGTTTTTCAAAAGCCTCTTGATTTTTATGGATATACCACAATAGGATTAAGAAGAGAAGCGGGAAAAAGAATCCCAAACCAACCATGATCCTGAAACTGAAGAAAGTCACAGGAACCGGCGGAATAATTTCTTCGGGATAACGGAGAAAGCCATAACCAAAATAAGCCATATAACCATCCAGAAAAAAATCATCCTCAAATTTTAGTTTATAGGCTCTGGCCAGGGTTTGCACGCTGTCTTTTTTATAATTTGTATAAGAGCTGAGCGCTTTCCGGGCAATTTTACCGCGGATCATTTTTTCATCGGTGGAAATAATACCCTGCGCCTCATTTCCGTCGACCAGGTCTTTAATTCCGGGTACAAACGCGTTGACATTTCCGCCCGAGAGCCAGGACAATACACCGGGAATTTCAATTCTCCACCGGGTGGGTCCTGCCTGCGAGGGAATGCCTATGACGGTTAATCCCAGATTTTCTCCTCCTTCATGGAGACCTTCCATGGCTGCAAATTTCATGGGCTGATGTTTTGCCACGGTACGGGCTGAATAATCTCCGGTGAATATAACCGCTATTGCGGCAAACAGACCAAAAATGACCGCAATGGACAGGCTGGATTTTACAAGAGAAATTTCTCTCTTTTTTAGCAAAAACCATCCGCAGACTCCGGTGACAAACAGGGAAGCAAGCAATAGCCCTGAAGTAACTGTATGGGTAAACTTGGCAATGGCCATAGGGGAGAAGAGTACCGCCCAGAAATCAACCATTTCATTCCGGGCTGTATCAGGATTAAAATGCATGCCTACGGGATATTGCATCCACCCGTTTGCTACCAGAATCCACAGGGCTGAAAGACTCGCACCCGCGGCCACCAACCAGGTTGAAAGCAGGTGAAAGCGCGGGCTGACTTTTTCCCATCCGAAAAACATGACCGCAATAAAGGTGGATTCGAGAAAAAAGGCCATAATCCCTTCAATGGCCAGAGGGGCCCCGAAGATATCCCCGACAAACCAGGAATAATTGGACCAATTGGTCCCGAATTCAAATTCCAGCACCAAACCGGTGGCGACCCCGATTGCAAAATTAATTCCAAACAGGGTCATCCAGAATTTTGTGATCATTTTCCAATGAGGATCCCGGGTGCGAAAATATCGGGTTTCCATGATGGCAATCAGATAAGACAGCCCCAGGGTAAGTGGAACAAAAAGCCAGTGATACATGGCAGTGAGTGCGAATTGCGCTCTGGACCAGTTTACCAGCGATATATCCAGTGATTCAAACATAGGCAGTACTTTATTGCGTTAATTGTTCTATGACATATTCGCCTCTTTCCTGCTCCGTGTGGAATTTTGTTTTCAGAAAATCAGGAAAAAAGAAAAACCGGAGGACAAAAAACAGAATAAAGATTTTCAGGATAATCAGTACCCATAATGTTTTCCCAAGAGTCATACTTCTGAATCCTTCCAGGTAAAATCGGAAAACGGACTCAACGCCATTTTTAATTTTCTGAAAAATCTTTCTTCCGATCATTTTTCTGAAAAAATGTTTTTGTGTAAACGGTTTCAAATAGGCTGCCATACAAGAATCTCCTGATTTTCATACACAAACAGATCAATCCAAAAAAACCGGAGCGTTTTATCTAATTTCTGAAAAGATACAGAAAAATTCGGGATCTTTGTAATAGTAAAAACCTTAAAAATCGTACTATGAAGACGCTCAGATTTACCAACGGGGACGAGATGCCCTGTATCGGCCTTGGAACATGGAAATCCTCCCCGGGAGATGTTTATCAGGCGGTTGTTGAGGCAATTCGCGCCGGATACAGGCATATAGATTGTGCTTATATTTATGGAAACGAACCGGAAGTGGGAGCTGCGCTCAAACTTTGTTTTTCAGAAGGTATTGTAAGAAGAGAGGATCTGTGGATTACGTCTAAGTTGTGGAACAGTGCACATCTGAAACAGGATGTTGTGCCGGCTCTGAAACTGACATTAAATAGTCTGGGACTTGATTATCTGGATCTTTACCTGATTCACTGGCCGGTGGCACTGATACCTGGAACGGCTTTCCCTAAAACCGCCGAAGAGTTTCTCTCTCCGGAGCAGGCTCCGCTCTCCGAAACCTGGGCCGGAATGGAAGCCGGGGTTCAGGCCGGATTGACCCGTCATATCGGAGTGTCCAATTTCAGCATCCGGAAGATAAAAAATTTGTTCCGCTCCGCCTCAATCCGACCTGAGCTGGTTCAGATAGAATCTCATCCTTTTCTGATTCAGCAGGAAATGATGGAATTTGCCCATGCTGAACAGATGCATCTGACGGCCTATGCCCCTCTGGGAGCCAAAGACCGGTCGAAGAAGCTTGAGGGAGAGCCTGATTTACTGGGTTGTCCCCTGATAGGAGAGATTGCCTCACGGAAAGGCTGCTCTCCCGCCCAAATACTGATTAGCTGGCAGTTGAGCCGGGGTTGGTCCACTATTCCCAAATCAGTGAATCCCGAACGGATTCGCCAGAACCTCGACGCTTCTTCGGTATTACTTACCGAACAGGAAATGGAATCTATCTCGGGCCTGAATTTAAACTACCGGTATTATACAGGAGCCCTCTGGAATCTCGGAGGCCCTGCTTATCAGGCCTCTGCGCTTTGGGACTGAGCCTGTTTAAAATGCGAAAAAAGATAGATCAGGGAAGAGGAGGCCTGTACTTTTTTACGGGAATACCACCAGCCTTTTAGTCCTGTGTAAAGTCCGCGCAGTAGGGGAAAGGAATCTTTTTTCCACTGATGGGTCAGGATGGACACATAAAAAGCATCAAAGGGCATGGGTTGTACTCCTTTGGAAACAAATCCTTTTTTCTGAAAAAGTTTTTGCATAGAGTAAAGGGAAAAATGCCAAAGGTGCCTGGGAACATCCCAGGCGGCCCAGTCTTTTCCGTAGATGGAGGCATCGTATCCTGTCCGGTTGGGCAGAGCGATGACCAAAAGCCCCCCGGAGCGGAGTAACTTTTTAAGTTTTTCAACGGTTCCGTCTAAATCATGAATATGCTCCAGGGAATGCCACATTGTGATGACGTCAAATTCACGCGACTCTTTGCAGAACGCTTCAAGTGCCGATGAATCCAGAATTTTAAGTTGAAATTGCCCGTAAGCGCAGTCCCTGGCTCCTTTATCCGGCTCAACGCCTTCTACTTTCCATCCTTTTTGTTGCATTTCATGCAGAAAATGACCGGTTCCGCATCCGATATCAAGAATAGAACCGGAGTCCCGGCCTGAAATTTTTTCAATCATCAAACGTTTCCTCCGGATCATGATCCGGCGAATCCATTGATAAATCATGGAAATCAATCCTTTACGGGTGTCCGAATGAGAGATATAAGCTTCCGAATGGTAATATTTTCCGATTTGATCCGGGCCAGGGGGGTTCTCAGTGGCCGCAAAGCCACACATCGGACATTTCAGCACAGAGAAGGTCTCTCCTGAGACCAGGTAGTCCTTGCAGGAACAGTAAAACTTCAGCGTTTCCTGACAAACCGGGCAGATCATTTTATTTCCTCAAAGTCAACATATTCACCATCCTCTTTTGAGAAGGTTTTCCCATTTTTGGGTTGATAATCCACATGAACAGATCCGCTCTTGCCGGCTTTCTCCCGCTCCTGCCTGAGTTTTTCCTCGTATTGCTGACGCAGGCTTTCATTTACCTTGCCCATATAACTACCCAAAATACTTTTGAGAATCAGCTTAACCAGGTAGTATACGCTGACGATAATGATAAGTGATTTTAAAAAATATCCCATTTTCTGTATACCGGAATTAAACTTCAAAGATAATCATTTTTCAGGATCGAATAGGATTGAATACTACGGGATTCCAATAAATCCTGAAAACCTACATTTTTTTGAATAATTTCTGCAAAGCAAACAAAATCTTGTCTTTAAATTCAACAAAAATTGCGAAATTTGCGCTTTCTCAAAAATCAGATCATGGCATATAAATTTATGACTGCCGAAGAGGCGGCGAGTTTCATCAAAGATGGGTTTACAGTGGGGTTTAGCGGATTTACTGCTTCGGGATGTCCTAAGGCTGTGCCTACTGCGATTGCCAGGCATGCCGAAGAGGAACATGCAAAAGGCAATCCGTTTAAAATTAATGTATTTACAGGAGCTTCTACCGGTGATTCACTGGATGGAGCGCTGGCCAGGGCCAATGCTGAGGCTTTCAGGACTCCCTATCAATCTTCAAAAGATTTACGTATAAGAATTAATCAGCATGATACACATTATTGTGATTATCATCTTTCTCATATGGGCCAGGATCTCCGGTACGGTTTTTTTGGTAAAATGAATGTGGCGATTCTTGAAGTATCTGATATTACTGAAGACGGTGAACTGATTCCTACCGCAGGGGTTGGGATTGCTCCTACGATTTGTCAGTTGGCGGATATTATTATTTTGGAACATAACAGGCAGCACCCCAAAGAATTAAGAGGGATTCATGATATCTATCAGCCTCTGGATCCTCCCTATCGCCGGGAAATTCCTATTTATTCTCCTAAAGATAAAATCGGGACTCCATACATTAAAGTAGATCCCCGGAAAATTGTCGGAATTGTTGAAACCAATCTTCCCGGAGAGGTCAGCGGATTTTCACCGGTTGACGAGATTACTATGAAAATCGGACAGAATGTCGCCGATTTTCTGGCTTCTGAAATTCGTCGCGGAATCATTCCTGCCAGTTTCCTGCCCATTCAGTCGGGAGTGGGCAATGTAGCCAATGCTGTGCTGGGATGTATGGGGGCTAATCCGGATATTCCTCCTTTTATGATGTACACCGAAGTGATTCAGGATGCGGTGATCGGGCTGATTGAAGAAGGCAACTGCTCTTTTGCCAGCGGTTGTTCCCTGACCATCAGTAATCCTTTGGTAGAAAAGGTTTATTCCAATCTCCCTTTCTTTAAAGAAAAAGTAGTGCTTCGTCCTCAGGAAATCTCCAATAGTCCGGAGTTAGCCCGCCGCATGGGGTTGATCACCATCAATACCGCACTCGAGGCCGATATTTTCGGGAATATTAACTCCACCCATGTTCTGGGTACCAAGATGATGAATGGAATTGGCGGTTCAGCCGATTTTACCCGCAACGGGTATATTTCCATCTTTACCACGCCTTCGGTTGCCAAGAACGGAGCCATTAGTTCTTTTGTTCCTATGGTTTCCCATCTGGATCATTCCGAACATTCTGTAAAAGTTTTGGTTTCAGAATACGGAGTTGCCGATCTGAGAGCCAAGTCTCCGATTCAGCGTGCGCAGGAGATCATCGAAAAATGTGTGCATCCCGACTATAAGCAATTGTTATGGGATTATCTCAAGCTGGGACAGAAAGGCCATACTCCCCAGAGTATGCTTGCAGCCCTTGCTTTCCATGCCGAGTTTAACAACTCCGGTGATATGAGAAAGACCGATTGGTCAAAGTTCTTTTAGCCTGAAACACGCAAGCACTGTGGCTTGTTCCATATAGCTACACATCAGAAAAGCCGGAAATTTGTTTCCGGCTTTTTTTACATACAAATCGACTGTGCCTG
>JAQVSH010000121.1 GCA_028700615.1 Bacteroidales bacterium | reverse complement strand
CTTATTAATAATCTTAATCTGCCAGTCAAAGACCGACTTATTTCTGACTGCACCCGAGTTCAGTAAAGCATTGAAAATAGATTCCACCCCCCGATAGACTTCAGGATATTTTGCCTTATCCAGAATAGGATATTCTTTGGTATCAGCCTGAATAGTAGCCTCCGTTTCCGCACCCAGTTTTTTATCATCATCTGTGGTATACAGATTGATTCCAGATGTGCCCATAACACTACTGCATCCCCCAAGAGTAAGTGGAAACACCATCAATAATAAAAGACAAAATTTCCTCATAGCCGGCATGATTATATGGTATTATTCTCTGATGTAATTACAATCATGGCTCAAAGATAATCGATTATCTCACTTTATGAACCGTACTAAATAAAAAAGCGCCCTCCCGGGGGGGAGAGGGCGCAAACCCGCAGAATTTTTTGAATGGGCACCTGAGCCTGAGAACAGTCCATGTATTGGTACCTGCGGGGAATCACTGAAAACCCATCACTTACTTTGTATGGACATTCACTAAAAACAAACGTTTGCACAAAATTAAAAACATATTTGTAATTATCAAAAATTTAAACGATTAATCTGATAAGAATATTTTAATATTGTATAAAATCTTTAAGAATTGAAACATTATGAACAGAACATGTTGCTTTGCAGCGCCCAAGAGTATGAAAAGATTTGTATACCGTGTATTCGGATTGCTTTTTTTGAGTCTTTTTGTATACAGTCCCCTTAGGGCTATTGTACGGATTCCCGGATTTCTTTCAGACAATATGGTTCTGCAGAGAGATCTCCCCATACATATCAGGGGATGGGCAGATGCAGGAGAATCCGTAACCTTATCCTTCAATGGACAGAAAGTAAAAGGCAGAGCTGATAAAAAAGGAGAATGGAAGATTGTCCTTGACCCTATGACCTTCGGAGGCCCATATGAAATGAAGATCAAAGGGAAAAACAATGAAATTTTTCTCAAAAACATCCTGTTGGGAGATGTTTGGATTTGCAGCGGGCAATCCAATATGGAATTCACCCTGGCCGGAACAAAAAACGGGAAAGAAGAGATTGAACAAAGTCAATATCCACAGATTCGTTTATTCAATGTCACCAAGGGCATCTCTCACAAACCGGAGTCCGAATTGCCCGGAGGCTCCTGGACTGAATGTAATCCTTCCACCAGTGGAAACTTTTCTGCAGTCGGATATTTTTTTGGGAGGGAATTATTCCGAAAAACGGGAATTCCCATCGGATTGATTAATTCTTCCTGGGGAGGAACTGACATTGAACCCTGGATCAGCGGTGGAACTATGATCAATCTGCCGGAATATACTGAAGCCATGAAGACCTTGAATTCGGAAGAATTCGGGCAAAAACTCGCACAACGGAATCAGTCCGAAGCTCTGTTCAGGAAAGCTATGGAGAATGATCCGGGAATGACCGGCAAATGGTATGAACCCTCTCCAGATCTTTCCGGATGGAAACAAACAAAAACCATCAGCACCATTGAAAGACTTGAAAAAACCGCGATGGATGGCATCTTCTGGTTTTGTAAAGAAATAGAGCTTCCGGAAGGATTTGAAAATCAGAGTGCTAAACTTTCGCTCGGACCTATTGATGATAACGATATCACTTTTATCAATGGACAAAAAATAGGAAGTACCGATGGATATTCTATTCCCAGAGTTTACGAAATCCAGCCCGGTATCCTTCACGCGGGAAAAAATAAAATTATTATCCAGGTAACAGATGCCTCCGGAAACGGAGGCATAACAGGAATGCCCGGTCAAATTTTTCTGGAAACAGGAGGCAACAGAATTCCGCTATCCAATGACTGGTATTATAAAGTTTCTGTCAACAGTAAGGAGTTTAATATGATTGATATAGGCCCCAATGCTTATCCATCCCTGCTGTACAACGCCATGATCCATCCATTGACCGGGACGGGCATTAAAGGGGTCATCTGGTATCAGGGAGAAAACAATGCCGCGATGGCAAAACGCTACCGTCTTCTGTTCACTCATTTCATCCAAGACTGGCGCCAACAATGGGGATTAGGTGATATTCCTTTTATCTGGGCGCAGTTGGCCAACTTTATGGCTCCTTCGGAACAACCGGATCAAAGCCAGTGGGCTGAACTCAGAGAAGCGCAGTCAATGGCCCTTTCTCTGCCTAACACTGCGCAGGCCGTATTGACCGACATCGGAGAAGCGAATGATATTCATCCGAAAAATAAACAGGATGTTGGATTGCGTATGGCATTGGGTGCTATACACCTCAGTTATGGAGGAAATGTCGTGTACTCGGGTCCTGTATACAAATCCATGAAGGTAGAAGGTAACCGGATTATTCTGACATTTGACCCTGCCGGATCGGGATTGGTGGCCAAAGATAAATACGGATATCTGAAAGGATTTGCCATTGCCGGCGAAGACCACCGCTTTGTATGGGCTCAGGCTCGGATCGAAGGCAATCAGATCATTGTTCACAGTGACAAAGTCGTCAATCCCATATCCGTACGTTATGCCTGGGCTAATAATCCCGATGAAGCCAATCTTTATAACCAGGAAGGATTTCCGGCAAGTCCGTTCCGGACGGATGACTGGCCGGGAATCACCAAATAAATCTGAAAATCAGAGGGGATGTCTCATCGAAGAACCTCTGATCACCAGACGGGAAGGTAAAGTTATCATCGTGGTAAATTTCGAGGGATCACTGGATTTCTGCGCCTCAAAAAACAAAAGAGACGCCTGATACCCCTGCTCAAAACTGGACTGGTCAATGGAGGAAATCCCGGGAGATACGTAGGAGGCTATCTCCTCATTGCCAAATCCGCAAATACAGAGATCCTCCGGAACCCTGAACCCATTCTCTCTGAACACGGTTAAGGCCCCGATGGCTGTATAATCTTCACAGGCAAACAAGCCGTCCGGGTATTCGGATTTTTTCAGGGCTAATACTTTACGGGCAGCAGCCTGCCCTTTTTCAAAATTAATCGCATCGTCATAGACGAGATCCGGAATCACCGGAAGCCCGTACTTATGCATTACATCCAGAAATCCTTTCTTCCTCTCAAAAAAAACATCCACATTTTCAGCTCCCCCAAAAAAAGCAATACGCCGGCATCCCTGTTTTATCAAATGTTCAGCAGAAGAACGGGCAGCCTGATAATCATCAATATTTACTCTGGCAGTGGTTAGATTTTTGGGTGAACGGTCACAAAAAATCAAAGGAAGTCCGCTCCTCCATATGGGCATAAAATGATCATATTTACTGGTAGTATAAGCTAAACAAACGATCAATCCGTCCACCCGACCCCGGAACATTTCATCCACCAAAGCTTTCTCACGTTCAACATCATCCCGGGATTGACCAATAATGATATTATAGCCTTTCTCACTGGCTACCGATTCTATTCCGTCAATAATGGAAGAAAAAAAATCCCGGTTAATAGACGGGACAATCACCCCGATAAGGCTTCCCTTGCCTGTTCTTAAACTAACAGCCCTCGCATTGGGAATATAGCCCATGCTTTCCGCCATAGCGCGGACTGCTCCTTTCATAGATTCACCGATGCGGGGACTCCCCGCGAGAGCCCTTGACACAGTGGATGGAGTCGTATGCAGCGCCTCCGCGATATCACGTATGGTAATATTCTTTTTCACCGGAATAAATTTTGCTCATTTAAACACTATGATTTTCAAAGATAAAAGAATAAATGATAGCATAAACCATCTTCAAATAATCTATTGTTGGGAGAGTCCCTCATCCGGGATTTGCATTTTATATTCTTTCCACCAATGGCGCAATCCCATCGCAGCAATCAGGCAAAAAACAAAATACTGGATAGAGTACAGATAAATCCCTTTCGTTGCGTACAAACAAACATAGATAACATCCACAGCAAGCCAGATCACCCAATTTTCCAATTTTCTTCTGGCCATAAACCAGTTACCCAATACAGAGGCCGTAGTCGCAAAGGCATCAAAATAGGGGAAAGCCACCTCCTGAGGAAACCAGCCGGAAAAATCCTCCTGCATCCTGATCATGGCCCATCCTAAAAGAACGGAGGCTAAAGCAATGATCAAAAGAAACGCCATTCTCCGTTGAAAAGAAAAAACCGTAACCGGCTGAACAGGAACATCATTTTGACGGTGCCAGTACCACCAGCCATAGAGTCCTGTAATCAAGAAATAGACTTGCAAAAACATACCGGAATACAATCCCAGTTGATAAAACAAAAAGAAAGAAGCCAATATATTGACAATCCCTACCGGCCAGGTAAGAATATTGGAACGGGCAGCCAGCCATACCGCAGTAATACCAGCAAGAGTCCCGAAAGCCTCCAGAAAACTCAGGGGATAACCCCAGACTTCACAAAAAATAGATTCTATACTCAGATAACCGGACATAGGCAATACTAACAAGCCTTAAAGATAATCATAGAAACAAAAAAGCCCGGCAAAAAAACACCGGGCTGATCGCACTCAAACAAGAATCGGGACTATCTCAGGTCCTTGGCTGACATAGTATTCAGAGAGGGTATAGAGAGTTCCTTTCCCAATGCGTGCACAAGATTTTTATAATAACCTGAATCTTTCTTTATTTCATCATTGTAAGTTCTCCATTCAATCACCAGTTTGATGGAGTCCATCCCGTCCGGTAAAAGAGAAGACACATCAAAAGACACCCTGCCGGGGGCCCGGGTTATGGTATTATCTTCATAGGCATTATGCCTGAACTGCAACACCTTACGATTTGAAGCAGAAGTATTCTCATCCACTACCAGATTGATAAAATGCTTAAGATTGGGATCATTACGATATACCTCAAAATTAATATTCAGATATTTCTCACCGCCAAACCACATATCAGAAACCTCTACAGGATCATGCCCGATACTATCCTGCTGCAACGCAGACAAGGTAGAAGACAATACGGGATTTTTGGTCAGGAGATCGCTCAGCTCATTGATTCTCACATCATAGCCAAAGTCCTTTGTGGCAAGAATCGTGTAGTTAACGACAAGTCGTTTGCCCGATACCAATTGATAGCCCGGATACCGGTTCTCCAGAATGGTCAGAATTTTTCCTTCATCTGTCAGTATAGTAAAGCCAGATCCGGAGGATTGTACCACACCATAACTGATATAGTAGTTACCCCAGTCATTGTCATCATCCTTAATACAGGAAGGCAGCAAAATCGCCATCAGCCCCATAAGAATCATCAGGTTCAAAAAATGTTTCATCCCTCTTTTCTTCGTGCTTTCGGAATTGAGTCCGGGAGTCTGCACAAAAGTTGTTTTTCTTTCAATTTGGTTCATAGCTTTCAAAATTTTAATGGTCTTAGATCGTGTAGTTTCCATTAAGAGAAGATCCCGGGGCATTTCGTTGCATCAGTTTTCAGAATTCTTTTCTCAATCCCAATCTGAAATCAAAAATGAAAGGACGTTCTGTACGAAAAGAAGAGGGCTGATGAAGGTTTTCGGGATAATAAGAAAATCCCGGTTCAAGGTATATCCCGGTATGCCTGAGTATACGATATTCCATCCCGGCGGTGCCATGAACAGACCACACGAGTCCCTTTGCATTCAGGTGAACCGTTTCGCCGGAAATTCTGGAATCTCCGCTATAGAGATCAATCTGTCCTTTGGCAGAAAGAGCCACCTCTCCCATTCCGCCTCCGGAGATGTATACCCGGAATAATTTTGCCTGAAGCACATCCAGAGAAAAAGAAACGGGAATACCGAGATAATGCAGATCCTGCCGGTACCTGTAATCATTATTGGTGCCTGACAGGGAAGATTCTGACCGCATATACGAATACAAAAGCCCGGCATCCACAGAAAACCGGTCTGTCAGATATCTCCGGAGGGAAAATCCAATAGAAACCGGCATCTTGTGATCCAAAAGACTTTCATTGATCTCCGGAGTCCTGACCGTCTTGTCATATTCAGCAAAAACGGGATATTGACCGGAAACAGGAGTATTCATTACCAAACCTGTCTTCACCATCATGCCGGACGGATTCTGTTCAAGATTG
>JAQVSH010000120.1 GCA_028700615.1 Bacteroidales bacterium | reverse complement strand
TAAATCCTGCGGAATCTTGTCTTCTATTCATGAACAATCTCCGGATATTAATCAGGGAGTTGTCCGTGCTTCCGAGGAACAGCAGGGTGCAGGGGATCAGGGCATGATGTTTGGATATGCCTGTACCGAGACCGATGAATGTATGCCGCTTTCATTGACCTTATCCCATGAATTGTTGAAAGAGCTGGCTGTGATTCGTCGTGAAGGCAAACAGATGAAGTATTTACGTCCCGATGCCAAATCTCAGGTTACTATTGAATATGATGATTTCAATAAACCTTTGCGGGTTCATACTCTGGTCATTTCAACACAGCACGATGATTTTGACAAAGAGGAGGTTATGTTGTCCCGGATTTATTCTGACGTGAAGGAGATATTGATTCCCCGGGTAGTTGCCAAAATGCCTGAGAGAATCCGGGATTTATTCCAGGATCCTTACATTCTTCACGTAAATCCGACCGGAAAATTTGTAATAGGCGGTCCTCACGGGGATACCGGATTGACCGGACGTAAGATTATCGTGGATACATATGGCGGAAAAGGGGCTCACGGAGGAGGTGCATTTTCGGGAAAGGATGCTTCTAAAGTGGACCGTTCGGCAGCCTATGCAGCACGTCACATTGCAAAAAATATGGTAGCAGCAGGAGTTGCCGGGGAAATGCTGGTTCAGGTTTCCTACGCAATCGGAGTGGCAGAACCCGTAAATATTTATGTGAATACATACGGGACTTGCACATTGAAGATCTCGGATGCAGAAATTGCTGAAAAAATTTCTGAGATTTTTGATATGAGGCCCTATGCCATCATTAACCGTCTGGGTTTGAAATATCCGATTTTTAGTCCTACTGCTTCATACGGACATTTTGGTCGTAAACCATACAGCGCAGAGGTTAACCTGACTTATGGAGGAGTCCCTTCCACCAGAAAGGTGGACTTTTTTGCATGGGAAAAACTTGATTATGTAGAGACTATACGAAAAGCCTTCGCGCTTTAGCGTATTTCAATTTCTTTTTGCCCGGAAAAAACATTTCCTTCCGAGTCGATTCCGTTCATGCGTATCAGGAAAGATCCCTGACGGGGTCCCGTTGAAAAGTCAAGAGGTTGCGACTCCCGGGCATTTTGAGTGAATGATCTCCAAAAGAGATTTTCCGGGCCGGCTTTGAAAGGGCCGGGCATATTAAGCATCGCGGTTTCCTCCGGGAACCGTCTTCTTCCGAAATTGGAAGTGGTCCAGATTTCAATGACCCCGATGGAGTTCAGTCCGGTATATTTCTGAATGTCCTGCGGTTTGGTGGATATTTCGATGCTTGCGACCTCAACGGGAGCGAGGGTTTTAAGAATTGAAATGTCACTCCCTCTTTGAATGCCATCAATGACAATAAGTGCTCCGTCTTGGGCTGTGATAGAATTCTGGCCTCCGTGGAATACAATTTTGTCCTCGATTAATGTATAAAACTGTACGCTTTTAATGGCTTCCAGCATATCGCTATATTGGGAATAATCTTCTATTTCTCCGGATCCGGAGGAGTTAAAGCGATTGAGTGCGTTTTCCAGGGAAGCATCAAAGGCATTTTCAGGATCTCTGAAATTTTGAATCAGGTAAGGTTGGACAATAGACAACCAGACGGTCTTCAGGGGAAGCGTCTTGTGTGCATTGACCCCGCTGAAATCAGAGAGGTTCATCACCTCTTTCCAAGAGAAGAGGGTTCCTCCGGTTGCCAGCATCTGATTGATAAATTCCGTAGAGAAGGAAGCCCGGCTGTTGTTGTACAGTACGGAATGAAGCGGATGAGGAATTTCCGAGAGCAGATGTACCGTGGAGAAAAGATCCGGAGAATTGCTCTTATCTCCTGATATGGATACGGAGTAATGGATCGGAAATGCTTGTGTGCCCTTAAAATAGAAAGGAACAGAAGCTTGAGTTCTTGTATTCAGTGCGGTTCGGTTGTCAGAAAAACTAATGCTTGACTCCTTTTGGGAAAGGTATACCGGACGTTCGGAAAGAAGTCTGCCTATTGAGTCAAAAACTGCAAAATAGGCTACTCCCGGGCCGAATCGGTTCAAAGGAACCTGATAACCGGTTTCTTCACCATCAATGGTCAGTGTGGAGGAGAAAACCAGTTTTCCTTCCATATAGGCCAGTATCAATCCTTTTTTTAGGTCATATACTTTGGACTTGTATATGCTGAATACCAACTGATCCGGATCCGATTGCTTTAATTCAAGGTTGATGCCTTCCTTCAAAACAGGGGGAAGGGGCATCTCCCGGGTTTTGCTCCCCGGAAACTCAAGAAGGACAGAGTAGGTTTGATCACTTTCAGGTGTAAATAGTCCCTTAAACACTCCTTCTTCTTCCTTTTTCAATCGGATTTTTATTCCTGCTTTACTGACAATAAAAGCTTCACAGGAGACCATGTTTCCAAAAATGTCCGTCACAATCCCGTTTATTCTGGCAGGGATTCCGTTGATGAGATTTCCACCTTCGGGGGAAAACCACGGTTTTATCCACGAAAGAGCATGTCTTACAGGAGTGTAGGCAATGCCGTTTTCTTTGCGTGTTCTGGCATCTATCCGGAGCATCCATCCCTCCTGTACGTCTTCGGGAATGTTCAGGGTGATTACTGCATTGCCGTTTCGGTTGGTTTTGGCTGTTCCGCGGATGACTTTTCTTCCGTTTGTGGCTCTATAATTAAGATTCACTGCGGATGCGGGAACTCCGTTTTCTGATGCAAAAACACTGTATTGCGTGGTTTTGCTTTCAGGGAGAGTGTTCCCGTAGGGATGAATGTTCAGATTAATTTCGGATTTCTGCCTGATTTCAAAAGGACAAACAAAAATCTTTCCTACTCCGTTTCCTGTCAGTTTCTGACTGTAAGCTACCAGTCTGTATGTGCCTTCAGCCGTTTTATCGGGAATCCGGAATACTCCGGAGAAAAGGCTGTTCTGTATCATTACGGTTTTTGAGGCCAGTACCCTTCCGCCGTCAGCAGAAATGGCCAGTAATACAGAGTCTCCCCCGAACTTTGAAGGCTGAGCATAAGTATCCAGGATGTAACCCTGAAAAAACACATCATCCCCAGCCTGATAAAATTCACGGTCTGTATGGGCATAAATCCGGCGGTCTCCGATGTTTGCATGATAATCCTGCAAATGGGCTATTACCCCGGAGAGAATATCCTGCCCCGGGGTCACTGCTGAGATCAGAATTTCTGAAAAAAGCAGCAGCAGCAATACCAGAAGCAGTTTTTTCATGCCAATGGATTTAGTCGATTATAGTAACCCATCCGTATGGGTCCTCTGCATCACCGTATTGAATGGCTCTAAGCCTGTTGTATAGTTTTTCAGACCAGGGACCGGGTTTCCCGTCCTTTCCGTAAGTAAAGATGTCCCCGGTAGTGGCATCAAAGATTTTTCCGATAGGTGTAATGACAGCGGCGGTACCGCATTCTCCGGCTTCTTCAAACGTTGAAAGCTCTTCATACGGAACTTTTCTGCGTTCCACTTTCAATCCCATTTCTTTAGCCAGAACACACAGGCTGTCATTGGTAATTGAAGGTAAGATGCTGTGAGAATATGGGGTAATATAGGTGTCGTTTTTTATTCCAAAGAAATTGGCGGGTCCGCACTCGTCGATATATTTCTTGCTTCCCGAATCCAGATACAAAGAGGCGGCATAGCCTCCTTTGTGGGCCAGGTCAATAGAAATCAGGCTGGCAGCATAATTACCTCCCACCTTGATATGCCCTGTTCCGAGAGGAGCAGCCCTGTCATGATCTCTGTCTATCATCACGGAAACCGGCTTAAACCCTTCTTTAAAATAAGGTCCGGTAGGAGCTACCAAAATAATAAATGTGTATTCATCGGACGGCTGAACCCCTATCCGCGCGCCGGTACCAATTAACAAAGGGCGGATGTATAGGGAGGCCCCTGATCCGTATGGGGGAACCCAGTCGCGGTTTTTATCAACTACTATTTTCACCGCTTCGAGAAACATTTCTTCCGGTACGGGTTGCATAAAAATATATTCTGCGGTGGCAATCATTCTTTTGGCGTTGGCATCAGGACGGAATATCCGTATTTTCCCGTCCTTGCCGGTATATGCTTTCAATCCTTCAAAGGCTTCCTGACCATAATGCAGACAGGTGGCTGCAATATGCATGGGTATATATTCTGAATCACTGAGTTCTAATGGTCCCCATTTACCATTCTTCCAGGTAGACCGGACATTATAGTCGGTTTTCATGTACTTAAAGGGCAAATTCGCCCAGTCCAAAGATTTTGTCATGGTGATATTCATTTATTTACATTCGCAAAGTTAGAAAAACCAAGGCTTAAAAAATCTTTCCGAACTTCCTTTTTTTAATATTGCCACGATTTATTATAAATTTATCGCTGATAATAGATCTGTTGGATCTAAAAGCGTTTCTTCCGGATATAAAATCATAGTCGCATTAGATTCTCTCAGAAAATTTAACTCCAATGTATGATCAATAAGCTGTTATTAGCTACAGGCAATTCTCATAAAGTATTTGAGATTCAGGCTATTTTTGGAAATTCTCTTTCGGTGCTTTCGTTAAAAGATCTGGGATATTCAGGAGATATCCCTGAAGATCAAACTACTTTGGAAGGAAATGCCCGGGAAAAAGCGGAATGGGTGTTTGAACGGTATAGATTGCCTTGTCTTGCTGATGATACCGGTCTTGAAGTGACAGCGCTAGGGGGGCGTCCCGGGGTTTATTCGGCCCGCTATGCGGGCGAAACGGATAAAGCTTTTCAATCCGAAGCCAATATTGCGAAATTATTAAAGGAAATGTCCGGGATCACTGATCGGACCGCGCGTTTCAGGACGGTGTTGGCATATGTTGATCCTCAAGGTTTTATAAGGTTTTTTGAGGGAATCGTTTGTGGGGAAATTGCAGATTCTCCCAGAGGTTCTGCCGGTTTTGGATATGATGCCGTGTTTATTCCGGAAGGTTTTACTCAATCTTTTGCTGAAATGACTCCGGAAGGGAAAAACGAAATCAGCCACAGGGGAAAAGCTATTAAGGCTTTTGCAGAATGGTTACAACTCTTTTCTCAGGCGGGCAACCGGGATATTTAATTGTTCCCGGTACTTTGCCACTGTTCTCCGGGCTATCAGATAGCCTTTTTCCTTTAAAATGACGGCCAGTTGACCATCTGTAAGCGGCTTTCGTTTATTTTCCGCCTGGACGCATTCCTGAAGTATGCTTTTGATTTCCCGCGAGGATACTTCTTCTCCGGAGTCGGTTTGCATTCCTTCCGAGAACAGAGATTTCAGGGGCAATACTCCGAACTGGGTCTGTACGTATTTGCTGTTGGCAACCCGTGAGATCGTGGAGATATCAAGGCCCGTCTTATCTGCAATGTCTTTCAGAATCATCGGCACCAGCTTGGTTTCATCGCCGTCCTGAAAGTATTCTTTTTGATAATTGACAATGGCCTGCATAGTGTTCATCAGCGTATTCTGTCTCTGCTTGATCGCATCAATAAACCACCGGGCCGAATCCAGTTTTTGTTTAACGAAATTTAAAGTGTCCTTATCATTCCGGGAAAGTTTTTCTTTATGGGTGGTATAATTATTGAACATATCTGCATAGGTGCGGTTTACCTTCAGTTCGGGTACGTTTTTCATGTTCATCATTAATACCAGTTCTCCGTCCCGGTTTTCCAGGATAAAGTCAGGAATGACATGCTGTGCAGTCTTGCTTTGCTGGTCGCTGTATGCTCCTCCGGGTTTTGGGTTCAGTTTGAGAATTTCGGCGATGGCCTCTTTGAGTTGTTTCTCTGAAATATTGAAACGGGCCATGATTTTATCATAGTGTTTTTTTGCAAATTCATCAAAGGTCCGGTACAGAATTTTTTCTGCCAGACGGGTCTGTTCGCTGGCTTTCTTCGATTTTAACTGGATCAGCAGACATTCCTGAAGATTTCTGGCACCTATTCCCGGAGGATCAAATTTCTGGATAATCTGAACAACCTCCATAATTTCTTCTTCATCGCATTCCAGATTCTGTTTGAAGGCAAGGTC
>JAQVSH010000119.1 GCA_028700615.1 Bacteroidales bacterium | reverse complement strand
AGCATCATATCGGCAGGAATTTCTTTTCCGGCTTCAACATATTTCTTAAAAACTTCATACTGCTTACCTCTGGCATAGGCTCTTGAAAAAGAAACACTGGCCACAATCAGCACCACCATCACAAAGAAAGCGATCGGCACAAAGATTTCAACACCATTGCCGGAAGCAAAAAGAGGCGCACAAGACATCAATCCTGCAACAAAAAGGATCGGAAAAACGTAATTTTTTTTCATTTTAGTTTGTTTGAGGAGTTCATTTATGCATTAGACAGATTTAACACCTCGTTTGGATGCAGAGAAACAAAAAAAATTAAAATAAAGCATCCAGCTTCCCGGTTAATGTACTTTTGGGAACAGCTCCAACCACTTTATCCACTACCTTACCCTCTTTAAAAAAGAGAATGGTAGGAATATTCCGAATCGCATAATTTGTGGGAATTTCTGAGGACTCATCTACATTAACCTTTCCGATGCATGCTTTCTCTCCGTATTCGGAATACATTTCTTCAACCAAAGGGGATAATGTACGACAGGGACCACACCATGGAGCCCAGAAATCCAACATAACAGGCTTATCAGCCTTTAAAACCAAACTTTCAAAGTTAGAATCGGTAATTTCAAGTGCCATAATATTTTTTTTAAATATAAAGAATTAATTGATATTGTATTCAAATCCAAAGGTATCCAGAGTTTCGATTAACTCATTAGAGACGGTAATGCGTTGCTTTCGGGAAAACATGCCTACAGAAATATTATCCGAAGGCCGGCTTAGCACAAATCTTAATGTTACATTTCCAACGGAACGGTCTGCAACTTCTTTCAATGCAGTAATCACCGATGCTGAAAGCTTTTCAACAGGGATGCAGATAGAAAAACGTTTCAAAAGTTCCTCGCGGATATTGCCCAATAAACGGATGGATTGTATTTTGATCTCAGGCTCTCCGTTCCGGTATGAATCCTGAACCGAGGCCTTCACCCATACACAATGTCCCTTGACCATATAAGAACTGAATTTCTCATAGTCTTTGCCAAAAAGGGAAAACTCATGCGATCCGGAAAAATCTTCTATGGCCATTCTTCCCCAGGGACGACCGGTTTTTGAAATATCATGCCGGACAGAAATAATAATTCCGGCAAAAGACAAATCCTTATTTCTCAAACCGGACAGATCATTGAGATCAGTCAGTGTTTGATTTGTAAAATATTTCCATTCAAACTGACATGGATCGAGAGGGTGGGCAGAAAGGTAAATCCCCACCAATTCTTTTTCTTTGTTGAGCTTTTCCAGGACAGACCATTCATCCGCCATCGGAGGCTCTGGTTTATTGATCTGAATCGGAGCAAGATCTCCAAATAACCCACCACTGAGGGACTGGTTGTCTTTTTGATAAAGAGCGCTATAGTGACAAAGAGTTTCCAAAAACGTAGCATCTTTCCCCATCGGAGCAAAAAACTGTTCCCTTTTTACTCCCAAATTATCAAAAGCTCCTGCCAGAACCAATGATTCTATATTTTTCTTTCCACAGGTGGTGAGAGAAATCCGTTCAAAGAAGTTCAAAGTATCGGAAAACGCTCCATTACTCTTTCTTTCATTGATAATAGACAATGCGGCGCTTTCACCCACTCCCTTGATGGCCTGAAGTCCAAAACGAATATTGCCGACCTGATTTACTGTAAATTTCAGATTACTTTCATTGACATCAGGCCCAAGCACCTGAATACCCATTCTCCGGCATTCATCCATATACTTGGTGATTTCTGAAATATCCGAGATATTCCGGCTTAGCAGAGCGGCCATATAATCAGCCGGATATCTGGCCTTTAACCAGGCAGTCTGATACGCAACAAAAGCATAACAGGTTGCATGGGATTTATTGAATGCGTAAGAAGCAAATTTCTCCCAGTCTTCCCATATTTTGGTAATGACCTTTTCATCATAATGATTGGCCTGACATCCGTCAAAAAACTTCACCTTTAAAGCAGCCATCTTGTCCTTCTGCTTTTTCCCCATCGCCTTACGCAACTCATCTCCCTGACTCCTGGTAAAGTTGGCAAGCAGCTGGGAAAGCAACATGACCTGTTCCTGATAGACCGTGATACCATAGGTGTCTTTCAGGTATCGTTCCATCACCGGAATATCATAGCTAATGGGCTTCTTCCCCTGTTTTCTGGCAATAAAATCAGGGATATAATCCATAGGCCCGGGACGATAGAGGGCGCTCATGGCAATAAGATCTTCAAACTGGGACGGTTTTAGCTCTCTCAGATATTTGCGCATTCCGTCCGATTCAAACTGGAAAGTTCCTACGGTATCTCCGTTACAAAAAAGTGCATAAGTAGCCGGATCATCTAGTGAAATGGCATTTATATCAATCTCTTCACCGATTCTGTTCCGAATATTTGCCAAAGCTTCCTGAATGATGGAAAGATTCTTGAGCCCCAGAAAATCCATCTTCAGCATGCCCACTTCTTCAATCAGAGATCCCTCATACTGAGTCACCAGCACATCTTCATCGTATTCCTTATCATATGCAGTGGCAATAGGAATATAATCCGTAAGATCACTCTTCCCGATAATAATCCCGCAAGCATGAATTCCGGTCTGCCGCACGGTCCCTTCCAGCATAGCGGCATATTTAAGGGTATCGGACAACATTTTGTTATCACTCTCCAAGGCTTGTTTCAGCTCCGGAACATTCTCAATGCAGTTACGAATGGTAATCTTTACAGGCTCCCCGTCCTTATCGGGCAGGCGATCGGGAATCAGATCCGTCAGCCGGTTGGCTTCGGGCAGCGGAACCTGCTGAACTCTTGCCACATCCTTGATCGCCGACTTGGTAGCCATCGTACCGAAAGTAATGATGCGGGCCACTTTCTCTTTGCCATATTTCTCTGTAACCCAATTGATCACCTTTGCCCGTCCGTCATCATCAAAATCAATGTCAATATCAGGCATGGAAATCCGGTCCGGATTCAGAAAACGTTCAAACAGCAGATCATAACGAAGAGGGTCTATATCGGTAATACGCAAACAATAGGCCACCACCGACCCGGCGGCCGAGCCCCTGCCCGGGCCCACTGAAACGCCCATCTTTCTGGCGGCTGCAATAAAATCCTGAACAATGAGAAAATATCCGGAAAACCCCATCGTACAGATAACATTCATTTCAAATTCAATCCGCTCCCTGATTTCATCGGTAATCTCCGGATATCTGGTTTTCGCACCCTCCCAGGCAAGGTGGCGGAAATAAGTTTCGTTATCAGAGAACCCTTCGGGAAGAGGAAAATCAGGCATGACAGGCTTGCTGTCAATACTGTATATTTCAATTTTATCAGCGATCTGACAGGTATTGGAAAGTACTTCAGGAAGATCCTGAAACAAACGTTCCATCTCCGCCGTGGTTTTAAACCACTCCTGCTTAGTATAACGCATCCTGTTGGGATCATTCACATCGGCATTGGTGTTGAGGCACAATAACCGATCGTGAGCCTCAGCTTCCTCTTCCTCCACAAAGTGGACGTCATTGGTAGCAATCAGCGGAATATGGTGTTTTCGCGCAAGTTCAATCAGAACAGCATTTACCTTCTGCTGTTTGGGATACACCTCAGTGGCCGCAGAAGGATCCGAGGTCGGATGCCGCTGAATTTCAATATAATAATCTTCTCCGAACAACGCTTTAAACCAAAGTACCGTCTCTTCAGCCCTATCGGGATGTCCGTTAAGAATATGCTGAGGCACCTCACCGCCCAGACAAGCGGAAGAAACGATCAATCCTTCGTGATACTGGCTAAGAAGCTCTTTATCGATCCGGGGTTTATAATATTTTCCCTCGATAAAGCCCTTGGATACCATTTTGACCAGATTATGATACCCTTTCTTGTTTTTTGCCAGAAGGATCAAGTGATCTCCGCTGGCATCCTCCTTGGTTTTTTTGTCAAACCGGCTGCCGACAGCAACATACACCTCACACCCGACAATAGGCTTAAATAACTTTCCCCGGAGCTTTTCCATCTTTTCTTCACAAGCGGGAATATCCCGTTCATCCTCCGGAGCAGCATCAGAAAAAGAATTTTCCCCTATTAAAGATTTCAGCCTTTTTATTTCCTCGTAAACCGATTTATTTTTTTTATTGATATAATTCAAAAACTCTTTCACTCCGAACATATTCCCATGATCGGTGATGGCCAATGCCTGCATACCGTCCCCGATCGCCTTATTCACCAAAGCCGGAATCTTAGAGGCTCCGTCAAGGGTTGAATACTCTGTATGAACATGTAAATGAACGAAATAAGACATCTTTACTATCTGATTATCAAAAATTTAAGACAAATACCAATAGAAACAAAAGTAAGAAATCCTGACATGAATTACGATGCCGGACAAAGGAAGTTATGAACATTTGATTAAAGCTGATCCGAAGTTCCGAATTTTTCACGCAGCCATTTGGGAAGAATTACGGCTCCCATGATCAGATAAGGATAATAACTGATAAGTCTCCACAAAAAAGCGATGCCTATCGCAATAAATCCCGTGGTGGATGCATCTCCGGGAATAAATTCTCCCAGATACCGGGTAAAAATAAATTCGGCAAAGCCGCTGCCTCCCGGAGTGGGACTCACCAGTTGCATAATCCACATCACCAGCTGGCGGGCAAAAATCATAAAATGATCTTTAAATCCGGGAATGACAAAAAATGCCAGCAATAAGCTGTTAACCACCCAATAACGTGCAGTCCATGAAAAAAAAGTTGCCCCGAATGCCTTTAACCAGAATCGGAAAGGCTTGTTTTTTAATTCATCAGAACTCACCTTCAGCTCCGTACCTACGTCATTAATTTCATGCCGCCAACGCCGGAGAATAGGAATACGAAATATCTGGAGCAACAGCCACTTGAGCCCTCTTGGATTCACAAAAAGGCCATAACTTACCAGAAGCACATAGGCAAATTTCAGCACATAGCCAATCAAAGCAAAATAGACTAATTCTTTAGCGATGGCAACCACTCCGTCTGCATCTGCAATGGAAAATAATTGTGTAGCATCGACCAGTAATAACAGGGCCGGAAACATGATCACGAAATACAATTCATCCAGAAAAGAAGTGGCCATTACCAATGCCGAACTGCGGCCCAGACTCATTCCTTCCTTGGTCACATACAAAATGGCAATACTGGTTCCCCCCACCGCGGAAGGAGTCACCGCAGAAGTAAATTCCCAGAGCATAATAATGCGAAAAGTCTGCCACCAGCTAAAATATTGATTACTGAGAATCCGTATTCTCAGCATATAGCCCCAATCTCTGATCATCATACAGAGCACTGCGGCACAAATAAAAAAAATGGCTTTAGAAGTAAAATGAATAATTTTAAAAACCTCCGGATTAAATTCCCTGATAAAAATCCAGAACACCACACCCAATCCGATCAGCACAGGAATAAAGACATTGATTCCTTTTAACCTACGAAAAGGATTCTGTGCACTCTTATTGGAATTATGCTGAATCACCACAAGAAGTTTTACACTACAAATCTATAACAATATACAAAATTTAACTACCAGGAATGTAAAAACATTTCTCCGGCATCCGGCCTGTACATAGGTTTCGGAGTAATATTCAGAACAGGAATCTCGGCCTTATTCAACACCTGTTGAGCATAATTACCCAGAATCAGATTGGTCATACTTGACTCCTGCTCAGACATAATCACCAGCAGGTCTGCTCCAACCTCTCCGGCATAGCCTATTGTCAAATCAGCCAGATTGTTGCCTGTTAAACGTTCCATATGCCAGGGGATTCCCTGCAGGTCAAAATAGCCCTCCACCTGTCTGGAGTATGCCGTCAGGCGTTCCTGAACTTTCCGGCCCCGGGAAGACGAAACCACGGCAATATAAACTTCCGCCCCGAACATTTTTGCCAACTGAGCGGCTGCGGGGACCTTTTGACGAGTCTCAACCGTAGAATCAATAGGAATAACGATTCTGCGGATGGATGCAGGAACCGGTTTTTTCCTGATGGTAATAACCGGCTGGGTGGAAGCGGAGATAATCCGGAAAGCCTGTCCTCCGAGAAAAAAGTCTTCAAATCCGGATTGTCCGTGAGTAGACATAGCAATAATACCCGAAGGATC
>JAQVSH010000118.1 GCA_028700615.1 Bacteroidales bacterium | reverse complement strand
ATCGATGTAATATACGTTGAGTTCACTATTTTCTTTTTTTTTGATGTTGTCCCATGAAGGATGATTCTTCTTTGTTGTAATTGCAATATTATCAGCATCTTTCAAATCCAGGATATTCACCTGATTCATGAACATCATAGGCATGGCTATTTTTTGATTCTCAAATTGCAGATAATCTATAGAATTAAATTTATCATAATTGTCCCTTCCAATATTAACTGAATAAAGGAGAAATTGGCGAATCTTTTCTCCTTTTTGGGAGTTAAATAATTCATAAACCAGACCCGTGTTGTCTATCCTTTTCAGCAACAAAAGAGAATCCTGATAATGGAAAGCCTTTAATGTCCATCGAGGTAATTTGCCAAATTCTTTTGATATTTCAGTTTTTGTTTTAAAAATCGAACTTGTCAGATTGATAGCATATAATTGTTCTCTACTCAGATCATGAAGATATATTTTGATAGAATCTCCAGATAGATAAAATTGATCCCGATAAACAACACTCAAAAACTCGTCCGGACCATTTCCTTTGGAAATGAGGTTTCCCAAAAATTTGTGATTAAATTTGTTATATGCTTTTAAAAAATATGAGGAGTCTTTTGATTGAAATCGTAAGGAAAATAATAAGAAAGAATCAATACAATTTATATTACTCATTCCTATTGGAGGGTTATCTTCAAAAGAAAGTAATTTTCCGTTTAGATGAATCGTGGTGTCAGGTTGCACAAAACGTAAATTCTCGCTTAAAAACACAGTTTGTCCTTTTCTTTGGCAGGAGGAATATGTAATTGCCAAAATGAATATAATGAATATAAAAAGTTTTCTCATAAATAAAATGTATGTATTATTTATAGATACTCCAGGTTATTGAAATAAATCCTAAGGTCTTATAGTTTGTGCATATTACTATTCCATATTATTTCATGATGATAGTAATATGCACATATTAAAATTGATATGTCGTTATTACCAAGAGCAATGCCCTCCTTTAATCAATCCCATTCCGGGTCGCATAATGCATTCTCCGCATGGTAAATATTCCCCGTTTCCTTCTACGCTTTGGATGAAACAGATCGCTCTTCCTGAGTGTCCTTCATCTAGTGCCAAAGCTTCAATATTTGCCAGCAAGAGATTGTTAGCAAGATTGGTGTTTTTGAAGGCATTGATTCCTACATACAAAGAGGCGACGAAAAGTAAGCCAGAAAAAGTTAATATAATTCTCTTCATTTTGATTAAGTTTAAGTTGTTTATAATCAATTACATGCTTTTGCGGGCTTCATTTTGATCCACCAAGATCCCGCAGGAAGAGGATATTTCCAGACCTTATCAGCACATCCATCGAAATAATGATTCCATAACCTATGGTCTGATCATTAAGGTTAAACATCTGAAATAGTATTTTCCGATGCTTTAAATCTCGTTTTTAGCAGAACTTTTCCGCAAAAAACACATAGCCTTTTGTCATTTTTTTCTTATCATTGGCATACACCTCCATTCTTGGAGGAGAAGCGGGGATAGAAGTTGCCTTTGTGAATTTTTGAGGATTACGTGGCAACTCTATCCCTTTTCTCCATTTAATGAGTAAATAATTTTCCGGATAGTAATTTATCTCTCATGATCCGGTTTTCACGAGCATTGAATTTGGTTTTGATGGTACACGTTGTTTCATCAGGAATTATCATCTCATGAAGAATTACAATTTAATTTTACGGTTGACTTTCAATCGTTTCTTTGTAGAGATTCCATAAACCAGAATTGGAAATAGTATTTCCCACGAGATCCGATTCCTCTTTGGGTTGGAGGATAAAGACAAAATCGACAGGTTTGTTCCATGCTTTGGCTTGGTCCATTTTTAGCTTCCATCCGTACAAGTTCAATCGGCAGTCGGTACATCCGGAAGAGTCGGCGTAGGTGATAATTTTATAACCCGGTTTTTCCAATACATCCACGATGGTATCCCGCCCTAATATCTTTGCCTGTAAGGCATTGGGGAAGACAATTTCTTTGTCCATCATTTGAGAGAGGGCTTCCGTAATCTGCTTCTTCTGATGGTTACAGGAAACCAAGAACAACCCTGAGATTAGGAAGTAAATAAGAAAACACCTTGTTATTTTTTGCATGGTCAGATGGGATTAGTTTCTGTTATATACAAAATCAGATCATTCTGTATCACTTAACTACGGACTCAGCAAAGCATAAAAGTAAAAGCTGCCTTTTTGCTTTTCAATCCCATCAAAAAAACTTTTCTCGCAGGCAAAAAGGAATTCTTCTGGGTAAAAATAACGTAATGATTTATAAAAACAAAATAAATGATATATTTTACAAATTATTTTAATAATTGATAATCAGTTATATATATAATAAAACGGAATACAAAGACTTGCATCCCGTGGCGTCAACGACTGTGCCTCGACCTTGTCCAAGCGGTTGATAATCAATGGTGCATTTTCTGAAATCGAAAATCCAGATTTAAACCCATGTCTGATTATCAGGCTGTTGGACAGAACCGAGGCACAGTCGTTGACGCCACGTTGCTATGTATACAGTGTCGATGTCTGGCACAGAGGTGCAGTGTCGATCCAGACAGGGTATCAATGCGTTGTCGGTGTGAATGATGCACACACAGGATACACAGTGTTTTGAATCCGAAGGGATCAGGCAAAAGGATTTGTTCGCAAGGGGCGAAACAGCGAAACGAAGCTCCTGAGCATAGAAAACGAGAGCTGTTCGACGATGTTAGGCAGTGCGCAGCACTGACTAAAAAGAGGAGTGTTCTCGTTTTCTGCGAACGGAGCGAGTTGAGCCGCCCCGAAGCGTAAATCCGTGCCTGATTCCTTCGGATGACTCGCTGTGAAATCCCGTGCCTGATCCCTCCGGAGAAGGTGTGCCAGGTTGAATTTCAAAAATACTTCCTCTCTCAGGGAGAAACTTCTGTGAACATTCCGTACTTTTGTTTGTTAGTTTTTTCAATCAACAGTGTTGGTTTTTCAATGAATAGTAAAGATTAAAACGATACATCATGCCGGGATACGAATTATACGATGACATCGAACGCAAAGAGTTAATGGACGTCATTCAAAGTGGCGTTTTTATGCGTTATGGCTTTGACGGAGCCAGAGGGGGACATTGGAAGGCAAAAGAGCTCGAAGCCGCCATTTGTGAGCGCTTTGGAACTCCTTATGCTCAACTTACCTCCAGCGGTACCACAGCCCTGCACACCACGTTTGCAGCTTTGGGTATCGGCGCAGGGGATGAAATAATTGTTCCCACTTTTACCTTTGTGGCGAGTTTTGAATCGATCCTTATGGCCGGAGCCATTCCGGTGCTGACCGATATTAACGAAACGTTATGTCTGGATCCCAAAGCGGTTGAAAATAACATTACTCCCAGAACAAAAGCTGTGATGCCGGTACATATGTGCGGCTCGATGGCCGATCTGAATGCCTTGAAAGCCATTTGTAAAAAGCACAATCTTCTTTTGATTGAAGATGCTTGTCAGGCGATAGGGGCCACCTATCAGGGAAAATGTGTCGGGACGATCGGAGATGCCGGTTGTTTCTCTTTTGACTATGTGAAGACGATGACTTGCGCAGAGGGCGGCGTTGTCATGACTCCCCATGCTGATATCTATAAGAGAGCGGATCAGTATCAGGATCACGGACATGACCATATCGGAAATGACCGGGGCGCAGAACTTCATCCTTATATGGGAATGAATTACAGGATTTCAGAATTGCATGCGGCGTTGGGGCTGGGGCAGATTAAAAAACTGGATCATTTCCTGGCACTGCAGAGACGCAATAAAAAGATTCTGGCCGATGCCTTGAAAGCGATTCCGCAAGTGACTTTCAGATCCATTCCTGATCCGGAAGGTGACAGTGCGTCATTTTTGAGTTTTTTCCTGCCGGATGCAGCGACTGCAAGGGCGGCAACGCAGGCGATCAAAGCGGCCGGTGTTGATGGGGCTTTTTATTATTTTGATAATAACTGGCATTATATCCGTAACTGGCATCATCTGAAACAGAGGAAAGCCATGATGCCTTTGTCTCCCGGTATTTTATCGCAAATGCCTGATTACTCCAAGGCTGATTTTTCTGCTTCCGATCATGTGATTTCCCGTAACATTTCTTTAGCCATCAAAATTGGCTGGACAGAAGACGAGTTGAAACAACGTGCTGAAAAACTATATGCGGCAGTCTCTTCCGTTTTGTAACCGGTAAATCGATAAAATAAAGATTTATGAAAGCAATTGCCCTGATCCCTGCACGTTATAATGCTTCCCGTTTCCCTGGAAAATTAATGGGAATACTGGGAGGTAAGACCGTGATTTTACGCACTTATGAATCTGCTGTCGAGGCGGGTTTATTTGATGAGGTTTGTGTGGTGACCGACAGTGATATCATTTATAAGGAAATTACCTCTCACGGGGGAAAGGCCATGATGAGCCTCAAAGAGCATGAGTGCGGAAGTGACAGAATCGCTGAAGCTGCGGTAAATTTTCCGGATGCAGATATTATTGTCAATGTTCAGGGGGACGAACCATTTACCCGCCGGGAGCCTCTGGAGGCGCTGCTGCAGGTTTTTCGTGAATCAGATGCAGATCTGGTGGATGTCGCCTCATTGGTACATCCGATGCATGATGAGAAGCAGATAGACGATCCTAATTTTGTGAAAGTTGCTCTGGATAAACACTCTTTTGCCCTGATGTTTTCGAGGTCAAGAATTCCTTATCCAAGAGCCAGGCTTGAAGATACGTTGTATTATGAACATGTCGGGGTGTATGCTTTCCGCAGGGAAGCGCTGCTCGAATTTTCAAAGACTCCGATGGGGATGCTGGAACGTGCCGAAAAAATCGAATGCCTGAGGTATCTGGAAAACGGGCGCAGGATGAAAATGGTGGTGATTCCCTATATGGGAGTGGAAATTGATACTCCGGAGGATCTGATCAATGCGGAGAAATTGTTGCAGCAAAAAAAAATGTAAAACAGAGGGCAGTCTGACTGCCGCAAATAATAACAGAGAAGATGAAATATCGTAATTTTCCGATGGTTCCCCGGGTGGTTTTTGGCCGCGGGTCTTTTGATCAACTGGATGAAATTCTGGAACCGAAAAGAAAGGGTGATGCCCCGATGATTTATTTTGTAGACCATGTTTTTGAGCACAATGAGGCTTTTAAAAAGAGAATTCCTCTTCGTGGAAAAGATGAGGTGTTCTTTGTCGATACCACCCACGAGCCCAAGACAAAAAATATTGATCAGTTCAGAGATCGTCTGAAGAACGAATACGGCACGATTTCGGGCACTATCGGAATCGGAGGGGGAAGCATGATGGATACTGCCAAGGCAGTTGCCCTGATGATGAACAATCCCGGATCCTCGGCAGATTATCAGGGTTGGGATCTGGTGAAAAATCCTGCGGTTTACCATGTGGGTATTCCCACGATCAGCGGAACGGGAGCGGAAGTAGCCCGTACCGCCGTTTTGACTGGCCCTGAGAAAAAATTGGGTATTAATTCTGACTTTACTCCTTTTGATCAGTTATTGCTTGATCCCGAATTGGTTCACGGGGTTTCTGTAAATCAGCGTTTCTATACCGGCATGGATTGTTTCATTCATTGTGTAGAATCTTTGAACGGAACCTATTTAAATGCTTTCAGTAAAAGTTACGGCGAGAAATCACAGGAATTGTGTGAGAAGGTATATCTCGGAAAAGATGTCTGGGATGACGAGTCGGATGATGATATGATGATGGCTTCTTTCCATGGTGGAATGAGTATTGCTTATTCCCAGGTGGGAGTAGCCCATGCTACCAGTTACGGATTGGCTTTTGTTTTGGGGACTCATCATGGAATAGGTAATAGTATTGCCTTCAATCAGCTGGAAGAATTTTATCCGGATGGGGTTGCCAAGTTCAAAAAAATGATTGAAAAATGGCATATTGATATTCCTAAGGTCTGCGTAAACCTGACCGAACAACAATATGAAACCATGATCAAAGTATCTCTGGGCATGGCACCTCTGTGGGAAAATGCGCTGGGAAAAGACTGGAAATCTATCATGACTCCTGAAAGACTCAGAGCCTTGTATGAAAAGATGTAGGTTAGAATTACTCCCCTAGACGGGAGCTAAAGGCAAAGGGCTGCTTCAGAGGAGGCAGCCCTTTATT
>JAQVSH010000117.1 GCA_028700615.1 Bacteroidales bacterium | reverse complement strand
CGGATAATGCGAAAGAATTTTTGAATACGATTATCAAATTAAAACCGGCTGCGGCAAAAGGAACTTATGTTAAGAGTATTTATCTCTCTTCTACCATGAGCCCGGGGGTTAAGATTGATACCAAATCGGTCGATGAGTAACGTTTAATTCTTTGAATCTAAACTAGATTATGACAAGAGAAGAGAAAGACCAAATCATTGGCAGTCTGGTAGAACAGATCAACAACTATAAAAATTTTTACCTCACCGATATTGCCGGTTTAAATGCTGAGGCCACGAGTCAGTTACGTCGTCTGTGCTTTCAGAAGGAAGTAAAAATGATTGTTGTTAAAAACACCTTACTTCGTAAAGCATTTGAGAGAATCGGTACGAATTATGAGGAGTTATACGGATCGTTGACCAATACTACGTCGGTTATGTTTGCCACTGAGGCAAGTGTTCCTGCAAAACTTATTAAAGAATTTGCAAAGAAAAACACTAAACCCGTATTGAAGGGCGCTTATGTTCAGGAGTCCGTCTTTGTGGGTGCCAATCAGCTGGAAGTCCTGGCAAACATCAAATCGAAGGAAGAACTTATTGGCGATGTGATTGCACTTCTGCAATCTCCCGCTAAGAATGTGGTATCTGCTTTACAGTCAGGTAAACACATTATCGCCGGTGTGGTGAAAACCTTATCGGAAAAAGAAGCTTAATTTTTTATTCAACAAGATTATTAATTTTTAAAAACCTCAATAAAATGGCAGATTTGAAAGCTTTTGCAGAACAATTGGTTAACCTGACTGTTAAAGAAGTCAACGAATTAGCACAAATTCTGAAAGACGAATATGGAATTGAACCTGCTGCAGCTGCAGCTGTTGCAGTAGCAGCTCCCGCCGGAGAAGCGGCAGTTGTAGAAAAGAACTCTTTCGATGTTGTGATTAAATCGTTGGGTACTGCACCTAAAGTAGGATTTATTAAGTTGGTAAAAGAAATCACCAATCTGAGCCTGACAGAGGCAAAGACCCTGGTTGAGTCTTGCCCGAAAGCAATTAAAGAAGGTGTATCTAAAGAAGAAGCAGATTCTCTGAAGGCACAATTGGAAGAAGCTGGAGCAGAAATTGAACTTAAATAATAGCACTTACCCCAATCGGGTTATTTGCAGGTTTAGAGTCCCGCTCTTGTCGGGACTCTAGGCCTTTTGTCATTATCGGTACAGTTCAATTTAAACCATACGCAAATGTTAACTCAAGGCTCCGAAAGAATAAATTTTGCATCCATAAAAAATCAGTTGGAATATCCTGATTTTCTTGAAGTTCAATTAAAGTCTTTTTGCGATTTCTTTCAGATTGGAACCACTCCCGAGAACCGGAAGAGGGAAGGGTTGTATAAAGTATTCCAGGAGAATTTTCCTATTACCGATACAAGAAATAATTTTGTATTGGAGTTTATAGATTATTTTGTTGATCCTCCCCGTTATACTATTGATGAGTGTCTCGAAAGGGGATTAACCTATAGTGTGCCATTGAAAGCCAAACTGAAACTGTATTGTACAGATCCTGAACATGAGGATTTTGATACAGTCATTCAGGATGTTTATCTGGGTACGGTTCCTTATATGACTTCTAAAGGCTCTTTTGTTGTCAATGGGGCTGAACGGGTCATCGTTTCCCAGTTACACCGTTCTCCGGGTGTTTTCTTTGGGCAGAGTGTCCATGCAAACGGGACAAAATTATATTCAGCCAGAATTATACCATTCAAGGGATCCTGGATTGAGTTTGCAACCGACATCAACAGTGTGATGTTCGCATACATTGACCGGAAGAAAAAACTACCTGTCACTACTTTATTAAGAGCGATCGGTTTCGAGAGCGATAAAGATATTTTAGCCATTTTTGACCTGGCTGACGAGCTCAAAGTTTCAAAGACAGCCCTGAAGAAAGTGGTGGGTCGTAAACTGGCGGCCCGTGTTCTGAAGTCCTGGATAGAAGATTACGCGGATGATGATACCGGAGAAGTAGTTTCTATCGAAAGAAACGAAGTGGTGGTTGACCGTGAAACGATCTTGGACAACGACCACATTGATATGATTTTGGATTCGGGAGCTTCTACGATTCTTTTACACAAAGAAGGGCAGAATCTTTCTGATTATGCCATCATTTATAATACCTTACAAAAAGACCCCTGCAATTCAGAAAAAGAAGCAGTACAACATATTTACAGGCAATTGCGTAACTCTGAACCACCGGATGAAGCAACGGCCCGCGATGTAATCGATAAACTGTTTTTCTCCGACAAACGCTATGATCTCGGGGATGTAGGGCGTTACCGTATAAATCAGAAACTGGGACTTTCCACAGACACCTCTGTAAGGACGCTTACCCGTGAAGATATTATTCAGATTATCAAATACCTGATTCAGCTGATCAACTCTAAAGCCGATGTTGATGATATTGACCATTTGAGTAATCGTCGTGTCAGAACGGTGGGAGAACAGCTGGCCAATCAGTTTAGCGTGGGCTTGGCCCGTATGGCACGTACCATCCGCGAACGGATGAATGTTCGTGACAACGAAGTTTTTACTCCGACCGATCTGATTAATTCGAAAACTTTGTCTTCGGTCATCAATTCGTTTTTTGGAACCAATCAGTTGTCCCAATTTATGGATCAGACCAATCCTCTGAGTGAAATGACCCACAAACGGAGATTGTCTGCTTTGGGCCCCGGAGGGTTATCCCGCGAAAGAGCCGGTTTCGAAGTCCGTGACGTTCATTATACCCATTATGGACGCCTTTGTCCGATTGAAACCCCCGAAGGTCCCAATATTGGTCTGATTTCTTCTTTGTGCGTATATGCCAAGATTAATCATCTGGGCTTTATTGAAACTCCCTACCGGAAAGTCAATAGCGGCAAGGTGGATCTGTCCGATGAAGGCATCATATATATGAGTGCTGAGGATGAGGAAATGCAAACCGTGGCTCAGGCAAATGCGCCCATCGATGATGATGGCAATTTCCTTGAACCTCGTGCAAAATCCAGGTTGGAAGCTGACTATCCGCTTTCAGATATTGCCGATGTCAACCTGATGGATGTTGCGCCCAATCAGATTGCTTCCATTGCGGCTTCATTGATTCCGTTCCTGGAACATGATGATGCCAACCGTGCCCTGATGGGATCTAACATGATGCGTCAGGCCGTTCCTCTTCTGAATCCTGAAGCTCCTGTGGTAGGTACCGGACTGGAAAGAAAAGTAGCCTATGACTCCAAACTGCTTCTGATTGCTGAAGGAGACGGAGTGATAGACTTTGTGGATGCAACCCGTATTGTGGTTCGCTATGATTCTACCGAGGAAGATCGCTTCCTGACTTTTGAAGAAGAGGCGAAGGAATATAAACTGACCAAATTCTGTAAGACCAATCAGAATACCTGCGTGAACATAAAGCCTATTGTAAAAAGAGGCCAGCGGGTAAAGAAAGGGGATATTCTTACTGAAGGATATGGGACACAGAACGGAGAATTAGCCCTTGGAAGGAACCTGAAAGTTGCTTTCATGCCCTGGAAAGGATATAATTTTGAAGATGCGATCGTAATTTCCGAGCGGGTAGTTCGTGAAGATATTTTCACATCGGTTCACATCGATGAATATTTGCTGGAAGTAAGAGACACCAAACGGGGTCTTGAAGAGTTAACCTCTGATATTCCCAATGTCAGCGAAGAAGCCACCCGTAACCTGGATGAAAACGGGCTGATTCGTATCGGAGCTCATGTGGAACCCGGAGATATCCTGATCGGGAAAATCACTCCCAAAGGAGAATCCGATCCTTCTCCCGAAGAAAAATTGCTTAGGGCGATTTTCGGAGACAAGGCCGGCGATGTGAAAGATGCTTCCCTTAAAGCACCGCCCTCTTTATATGGTGTGGTGATTGACAAAAAATTATTTTCTCGTTCGGTCAAGGATAAAAAAGCCAAAGCCGGAGAAAAAATTCAGATTCAAAAGGTGGAAGATGATTTTCTGCGTCAGACTGAAGATTTGAAATCCAAACTGGTGGATAAATTGTTCTCCATTCTGAATGGTAAAACTTCGCAGGGCATTAAGGATTACTACAACGTTGAAGTCGTTGCCAAGGGTGCCAAATTTACTCAGAAGATGCTTTCAGAAATTGATTACACCATTGTCAATCCGAGTAAATGGACTGTAGATAAGCAAAAGAATGATCAGATTGTTACTTTACTGCACAACTACAATCTGAGATACCGTGCTCTGGACGAAGTATACAAACGGGATAAGTACAATATTACCATCGGGGATGAACTCCCTGCGGGTATTGTACAGCTTGCAAAAGTTTATATCGCCAAAAAACGTAAGGTAAAGGTCGGGGATAAAATGGCCGGACGTCACGGAAACAAAGGAATTGTTTCCAGAGTGGTTCGCGCCGAAGATATGCCGTTCCTCGAAGACGGATCCACTGTGGATATCGTACTGAACCCTCTGGGTGTACCTTCCCGTATGAACCTCGGACAGATCTATGAAACTGTTCTGGGATGGGCAGGAGTTGAATTGGGAGTCCATTTTGCAACTCCTATTTTCGATGGTGCCAGTGTTGAGGATATTACCTACTGGACTGACAAAGCCGGTGTTCCTCAGTATGGACGTACTTATCTGTACGATGGAGGAACCGGTGAACGTTTTGACCAGCCGGCCACCGTAGGAGTGATCTATATGCTTAAACTGGGACATATGGTCGATGATAAAATGCACGCGCGTTCTATCGGGCCATATTCTCTGATTACACAACAACCTCTCGGAGGTAAAGCCCAATTTGGGGGACAACGTTTTGGGGAAATGGAAGTCTGGGCTTTGGAAGCCTTTGGCGCCTCAAATATCCTTCAGGAGATTCTGACAGTTAAGTCAGATGATGTGATGGGTCGTGCAAATACTTATCAAGCCATTGTCAAGGGAGAACCCATGCCTATGCCGGGTATTCCCGAATCCTTCAATGTGTTGTTGCATGAACTGAGAGGACTAGGTTTAAGTATAAACCTCGAATAACGAATACTGCAGCAGGGTACCACGGTACCCTGCCCAGTCATTCGAAACGTTGAACAGGTGAAGTATAATCTTTAATTGACAAATTCTATGTCATTTAGAAAAGACACGAAAACAAAAAGCAGTTTCTCGAAAATCAGGATCGGGTTGGCTTCTCCGGAGGAAATTCTGGAACGTTCCAGCGGTGAAGTACTCAAACCTGAGACGATCAATTACAGAACCTATAAACCTGAAAGGGACGGGTTATTCTGTGAGCGGATTTTCGGTCCTGTAAAGGACTATGAATGTCACTGCGGGAAATATAAAAGAATCCGTTACAAAGGGATTGTCTGCGACCGATGCGGAGTTGAAGTTACAGAGAAAAAGGTACGTCGTGAACGTATGGGACACATCCAACTGGTAGTCCCTGTTGCCCATATCTGGTATTTCCGTTCCCTGCCCAATAAGATCGGTTATTTATTGGGACTTCCTACCAAAAAACTGGATGCCATTATCTATTATGAACGTTATGTGGTCATTCAACCCGGTATTAAGGAAGCTGACGGGATTAAAACCTATGATTTTCTCACGGAAGAAGAATACATGGACATTTTGGATGCCCTGCCCAGAGAAAATCAGTTGCTTGATGACACCGATCCCAATAAATTTATTGCAGGGATGGGGGCTGAGGCATTGTATAAATTGCTGAAAAATATTGACCTGGATTTACTCTCTTATCAACTGAGAGACCAGGCCGGCAGAGAGACCTCACAACAACGTAAAAGTGAAGCCTTAAAAAGATTGAATGTAGTGGAAGCATTCCGTGCTTCCAAAGAAACAAATAATCCGGAATGGATGATTGTTAAAGTGGTGCCTGTTATTCCTCCGGAACTCCGGCCCTTGGTACCGCTGGACGGGGGACGTTTTGCCACTTCTGATCTGAATGATTTATACCGTCGGGTCATTATCCGTAACAACCGTCTGAAACGTCTGATCGAAATTAAAGCTCCTGAAGTCATTCTGCGGAATGAAAAACGTATGTTGCAGGAGGCCGTCGATTCTCTGTTTGATAATTCCCGTAAATCCAATGCGGTAAAAACTGATGCCAACCGTCCTCTGAAATCTCTTTCGGACAGCCTGAAAGGGAAACAGGGTCGTTTCCGTCAGAACCTGTTAGGGAAA
>JAQVSH010000005.1 GCA_028700615.1 Bacteroidales bacterium | reverse complement strand
TCGTTCCTTCGGGAAGATCCTCCGGCAAGGGTTGATCCCGCGCTACCAGCAGATACCGTTGAAGTATTTTCAATGTATCCCACGGGTTTCTAACCGTTACTTCGGTAAAATTTTTATGACGAAGTGCCGTGAATCCTCTGGCATAAGAAATCTCAAGATTTTCAGCAGGCTGACCGTCCTGATTTTGCGAAGGCGTCTTTCCTGTTCCGCAACCGGTTAACAAGATACAGAATAACCAGATCAGCCGGTGTGTCATGTTCTTTTTTAGATTGCTTTTCATCCGGAAGGGTTTATTCTTCCACACGTTCGTTGTTGTTTTCTTCGGCTACATCACAATAGATGTTGACGTTAAACCCCTGAGGCATAGTAAATACATCGGCAGGAGTTACCCCCAGCGTTCCATTGGCATATACCTGTTGCAGGAACATACCAAAGATCGGAAGGGCCATAGCTGAACCCTGCCCTGAGGTCATGGTGTTAAAATGAACGGCACGGTCTTCCCCGCCTACCCAGACTCCGGCTACCAGGTTGGGCGTCACTCCCATAAACCATCCGTCCGAATGATTTTGCGTTGTCCCTGTTTTCCCCCCGATTTCGCTGGTGAGATTGTATTTCCATCTTAAACGGCCGGCAGTGCCTCCCTGTACCACACCTTGCAGCAGATTTACCATCAGATAGGCCGTATTTTCACTGATCGCCTCTTCTGTTTTTGCAGTAAAGGTGGAAATAAGATTCCCGTTGCGGTCTTCGATGCGGGTAACAAACATGGGTTCGGTATACACCCCTTTATTGGCAAAAGTAGAGTAGGCGCCTACCATTTCATACAGAGAAATATCGGGAACTCCGAGACAAATGGAGGGAACGGCGTCTATCGGGCTGGTAATACCCATTCTTCGGAGAACCTCAATAATAGATTCGGGTGGAAAATTTTTTACCAGCCAGGCGGAAATATTGTTGACTGAATTGGCCAGGCCCCAGCGCAGGGTGACCATTTGTCCGTCCTTTGAAGTGGGAGACCCTCCAGGAGTCCATACATCCCCGTTGGCAAGAATAAAAGTTTGTTCTACGTTGGGAACCTTATAACAGGGAGAATATCCTTCCTGCATGGCCAGCATATAGAGAAAAGGTTTAATGGTCGAACCTACCTGGCGTGCCTGATCTTTTATCCCGTCATATTTGAAATAGCGGAAATCCGGACCTCCGACATAGGCTTTGACATAACCGGTATGAGGATCCATGGCCATAAAACTGGCCCGTAAGAGGGATTTATAGTACCGAATGGAATCCATAGGGGTCATCAGGGTGTCTTTTTCTCCTTTCCAGCTAAAAACCCTCATCTGCACCGGGGTATTAAAGTCATTCCGGATTTCCGACTCGGAAGCGCCTCTTTCTTTCAGCAGGCGATATCGGTCTGTACGGCGCATGGCCGAGTTCATCACGGAATTAATTTGTTCCTGGCTCAGATCATCGGAGAACGGGAATTTCGCTTGCCTGCTCCTGGAATCGAAGAGGGGCTGAAGGTCGTCCCGGAGTTGTCTCTGAAGGGCATTTTCCCCGTAGACCTGCATGTCATAATTAATGGTAGTATAAATGCGGAGTCCGTCCTTGTACAGGTTATAGGGTTCTCCGTTGGGTTTGAAGTTTTTATTACACCATCCGTACAAAGGATTTTCTTCCCATTCTTTGTGCCTTTTGCTATTGCCGGAAGGTTCTTTTTCGTTCATGGTTCTGCGAAGATATTCCCTAAAATAAGTGGCTACTCCGGCGTTATGGTTTTGTACTCTGAAATTTAATACAATGGGAATAGCAGACAGGGAATCTCTTTCTTCTCTGGTCAGAAAATGATGATCGTACATCTTGGTAAGTACACTGTTTCTTCTGGCCAGAGATCTTTCCGGATTACGAACCGGGCTGTACATGGTAGGACCTTTCACTACCCCGATCAGAAGGGCCGCTTCTTCTACGGTGAGATCAATAGGGGCTTTATTAAAAAAAGTCCTTGCTGCGGATTTAATTCCAAAACTCTCGCTGCCGAAGGGAACGGTGTTTAAATACATGGCAGCAATTTCCTCTTTGGTGTAGTTTCTTTCCAGTTTTACCGCGGTAACCCATTCTTTAAATTTGGCCAGCGACAGGGTGATGATTCTTACAGGTCCGCTGTGGTGGGTGGTATCCCGCGGGAAAAGATTTTTTGCCAATTGTTGGGTGATGGTACTTCCTCCTCCTTCTCCGCTTTGACCCAGCAGAATAGTTTTAAATCCCACCCGCATGAGTCCATACATATCAATGCCGGAATGATTCAAAAATCTATGATCTTCTCTGGAAATCAAGGCTTTGATTAACCATGGAGAAAGATCATCAAATTCAACAGGATTGCGGTTTTCATAATAGAATGTTCCCAAAATCTGTCCATCTTCCGAATAAATTTCAGAGGCAATATTTTTCTGGGGATTTTCCAGATCTTCAAAAGTAGGCATGAACCCAAGGGCTCCCACCGAAATCAAAAAGAAAAGCAACACCATAAAAATCAGTCCGGCAAAGACTATTTTCCAGAGATATTTTAAGGGAGTCGGTAAATTTTTTAGCATAATAAATCGGAGTAAACGTAATACGAATTACAATATTAAGCCAAATTGAGGGTTTAGCCAAATAGCTTCCGAACGAGCTGTTCGACTTTTGTGATTCCCTCTATCTGAATTTGAAATCTCGAAACATCCAATCCTCTGAGATTGTTCCCGGCAATAAAGATTTTTTTGAACCCGGCTTTTTGGGCCTCAGCAATCCTTTGATCTACCCGTTGTACGGGACGAACTTCTCCCGAAAGGCCAATCTCTCCTGCAAAACAGTATGCACGGGGAATGGCCAGGTCTGCATTGGAGGACATGATGGCTGCAATGACCGCCAGATCAATTCCCGGATCTTCAACCTTCAGGCCTCCTGCCATATTTAAGAAAACGTCCTTAGATGCCAGTTTAAAAGAAGCTCTTTTTTCCAATACCGCAAGCAGCATATTCAGCCGGCGGGCATCAAATCCTGTACAGGATCGTTGAGGAGTTCCGTAAGCCGCAGTGCTGACAAGTGATTGACATTCAATAAGAAAAGGCCTGATTCCATCAATGGTCGCCCCGATGGCAATCCCGCTCAGGGCGTCTTCATGGGTGTTAATCAATAGCTCAGATGGATTGGTGACTTCTCTGAGTCCTTCTCCTCTCATTTCAAAGATTCCAAGCTCAGAGGTGGGGCCGAACCGGTTTTTCAAAGGTCGGATTACCCGGTATACATGATAATGATCTCCTTCAAATTGTAGTACTACGTCCACAATATGTTCAAGCACTTTCGGACCGGCCAGTACGCCATCCTTTGTAATATGTCCGATCAGAATTACGCTGGTCTGGGTTGTTTTTGCATACCTGAGTAATTGTGATGCGCATTCCCTGATTTGTGAAATACTTCCGGGAGGAGCTTCCAGCTGCCCTGAATAGAGCGTCTGGATGGAATCGATAAAAATCAGGTCGGGCTTTAGCTCCTGACATTGATGGATCACATCTTCCAGCAGAGTTTCCGTATAAAACCAGCAATTTTCGTTGGGCCGGGCGACTCTTTCGGCTCTGTTTTTAATCTGAAAAAGGCTTTCCTCTCCGGAAACATAGAGTGTCTTAATATCCCTCAGGTTCATCGCAGTCTGGAGAGCCAGGGTTGACTTTCCAATACCCGGTTCGCCTCCGAGCAGCACAATAGATCCCTGCATGATTCCCCCTCCCAGGACCCGGTTCAGTTCCCCGTTCAGGGTGTCTGTCCGATCCTGTTTGGGAATCGTCACGGAGGCTAAAGTTTGGGGCCGGACCGATGAAATCGCGGATGAGCTAAACCGGTTTTTATGAGTTTCTTTATAAACCGGTTCTTCAATCAGTGAATTCCATTCCCCGCAAGAAGAGCAACGCCCCATCCATTTTGCAGATTCAGCTCCGCAATTTTTACAAAACCAGAGCGTTTTCGACTTGCCGGCCATGTTTTTATTCCTTTAATGTCTGAGCTTCTCCTGCTGCAACAGCTGCCATATTGACCAGTTCTCTGACAGAAGATTCCGAGGGAATCAGATGTACAGGTTTCTTAAGTCCCAGCATGATAGGCCCAATTCCTTCAAAACCGCCTAATTGTTGTATAAACATACTGGCGATATTTCCGGAAGCAAGACAGGGAAACACGAAAGTGTTGACTTGCTTGTTTCCCAATTTATTAAAAGGAAATTTTTCAAGGCGGAGATTTCCGTCCAGTGCAAAATTGGCCTGCATTTCTCCGTCTACGTTAATTTCCGGATATTTTTTGTGGAGGATTTCAACTGCATGCGATACTTTGCTGGGATTGTCTGCAGAAGCGCTTCCGAAGTTTGAGAATGACAGCATGGCAATCTGGGGTTCAATGCCATATTTTTTAACGGCATCTGCTACCAACAGGGTGGTCTGAACCAGCGTTTCTTCAGTAGGGGTAATATTTACCGATACATCAGCGAAGAATACAGGACCACGTTTAGTAAGGACGATATACATCCCTGCCACAAAGTCAGTATCGTCTTTGGTTCCGATGATCTGGAGGGCAGGACGAAGGCTTTCCACAAAGTCTTGTTCATAGACCATCACCATTCCGTCAGCATCTCCTGATTCTACCATCATCAGTCCGAAAACATCCTTGTCGTACATTTTTTCCAGCGCTTCGGTATAGGTGACGCCTTTTCTCTGACGTTTTTCAAAGAGCATTTTTGCATAACGCTCTCTTTGTTTAAAAGCGTTATCATGACGGAAATCAATCAATTCAATGCCCTCAAGATCGGCTTGGTTGGCTGCGGCCCATTGGTTAATCTCTGCTTTGTTTCCGAGGATAACCGGAATGCCCAGTCCTTTGCTATAAATGCTTTGGGCAGCTTTCAGGGCTTTTTCCTTCTCAGCGCCGGCAGAAAGCACGATGCGCTTATGGGACAATTTGGCTTTATGGCGGATTTTTTGCAGTAATTCATTGCTGCGTCCCATCCGTTTGTTCAGATCAAACGCATATTGATCCCAGTCGGTAATCACTTTGCGGGCTACTCCCGATGCTATGGCGGCTTTGGCCACTGCGGTAGAAACGACAGCCAGTAAACGATGATCCAGAGGTTTAGGAATCAGATAGTTTCTTCCAAAATTCAGTGTCTTGACGTTGTAGGCAATTTTCACACTTTCGGGAGCCGGTTCTTTGGCCAGCGCTGCCAGTGCTTTTACTGCCGCAACCTTCATTTCTTCATTAATGGCGGAAGCCCTGGCATCCAGAGCACCCCTGAAGATATAAGGGAATCCAAGTACATTGTTGACCTGATTGGGATAATCGGAGCGACCCGTGGCAAAAATAATGTCCTCTCTGGCGGCAGTGGCCTCTTCATAGGAAATTTCCGGAGTAGGGTTGGCCAGGGCAAAAACAATAGGATCTTTTGCCATCAGACGGACCATATCCTGCGAGACCACATTCCCTTTGGAGAGTCCGAGAAAAACATCCGCTTCTTTCATCGCTTCTTCCAGCGTTGTAATATTACGGTCTGAAGCAAATTCAAGTTTTTCTTTCGTCAGGTCTTTCCTCCGGGTAGTAATCACTCCTTTGCTGTCGCACATGGCAATATTCTCACGGCGTACTCCAAGGGCCATATACAAACGGGAGCAGGAAATAGCGGCAGCTCCGGCGCCATTGACGACCAGTTTTACTTCTTCAATCTTTTTGCCGGTTATTTCAAGTGCGTTGAGCAGTGCTGCTGCGGAAATAATCGCCGTTCCATGCTGATCATCGTGCATGACAGGAATATCCAGGGCTTTCTTAAGCCGGTTTTCAATTTCAAAACATTCCGGGGCCTTGATATCTTCCAGATTAATACCTCCAAAGGTTGGAGCAATCATCTTGACTGTCTCTACAAATTTGTCAACATCTTTTGTGTCTACCTCAATATCAAAAACATCAATGTCTGCATAAATTTTGAAAAGTAATCCTTTACCTTCCATCACCGGTTTTCCTGCCAGCGGACCGATATCCCCCAATCCTAAAACAGCGGTTCCATTTGAAATAACAGCTACTAAATTTCCTTTGGTGGTATACAGGTATGCGTCTTCCGGATTTTCTTCAATTTTTAGACAAGGCTCGGCAACTCCCGGAGAATAGGCCAAAGCAAGGTCTGTTTGGGCGCTGAAGGGTTTGGTGGGAACCACTTCAATCTTTCCCGGTTTTCCCATAGAATGATAAAGGAGTGCCTCTTTCTTAATGTTTTTCATTTGTTCTATTAGTTATAAGTAATCCTGATCTTTAGTAATTCAATAATTTATGGTTACAGAGATTGTAGCAATTTTTTATATCCAATTTTATTTTCTACCAATCTGCCAATTTTTTCAATGGGAATTCTTTCCTGATGCATGGTGTCGCGTTCCCGGACAGTTACCGTCCCATCTTCTGCAGACTGGTGGTCCACGGTGATGCAATAAGGAGTTCCGATTGCATCCTGACGGCGGTATCTTTTACCAATGGAATCTTTCTCATCGTATTGACAGCCGAATTCAAATTTTAAATCATCCATAATCCTACGCGCAATTTCAGGAAGTCCATCTTTTTTAACCAGCGGAAGAACTGCCAGTTTTACGGGAGCCAGAAAAGCCGGGATTTTCAATACGACTCTGGATCCCCCCCCCTCCAAAGCTTCTTCGCAATAGGATCCGGCCAGTACGCTCAGAAACATTCTGTCCACACCAATCGATGTCTCTATAACATAAGGGATGTATGATTTGTTCAATTCGGGGTCAAAATACTGCATTTTTTTACCGGAAAATTTTTCATGACTGGACAAATCAAAATCCGTCCGGGAGTGAATGCCTTCTACTTCCTTAAATCCAAACGGCATTTCAAACTCAATGTCTGTTGCGGCATTGGCATAATGGGCCAGTTTATCATGGTCATGAAACCTGTATTTGGATGCCGGGAATCCCAGACTCTGGTGCCATTTCATACGAAATGCCTTCCAACGTTTGAACCACTCCATTTCTTCTCCGGGCCGGACAAAAAACTGCATTTCCATTTGTTCAAATTCTCTCATTCGAAAAATAAACTGACGGGCGACAATTTCATTACGAAAAGCTTTTCCGATTTGGGCAATTCCGAAAGGAATTTTCATCCGGCCGGTTTTCTGGATATTGAGGAAATTAACAAATATACCCTGAGCGGTTTCAGGACGAAGATATACTTTCATGGATCCTTCCGAAGTGGATCCCATTTCCGTAGAAAACATCAGGTTAAACTGACGGACTTCCGTCCAATTGCGGGTTCCGCTGATAGGGCAGACAATTTCCAGATCTTCAATCATTTTTTTTAATTCCGCCAGATCCCCATCGTTTAAAGCCTTGGCATATCTTTGATGAATGGCTTCTTTCTGGGATTTATATTCCTGAATCCTGGGATTGGTGTTCATGTATAGGACTTCATCAAAATCAGCTCCAAAACGTTTTTTGGCTTTCTCTACCTCTTTGGCAATTTTGTCATCAAATTTTGCCATGTGATCTTCAATCAGCACATCCGCACGATATCTTTTTTTGGAATCCTTGTTGTCAATCAGAGGGTCATTGAATGCATCCACGTGTCCTGAGGCTTTCCAGATGGTAGGATGCATAAAAATGGCCGAATCCAGTCCGACTACATTCTCATGTAAAAGAACCATACTGTCCCACCAGTATTTCTTGATATTATTTTTCAGTTCAACCCCATTCTGACCGTAATCGTAAACTGCCCCCAATCCATCGTAAATTTCACTGGAAGGGAAAATAAAACCATATTCTTTAGAATGAGATACAAGGTTTTTAAAGATGTCTTCGGAAGCCATGTTGTTTTATTTGAAAGGTTGTTTTAGCTGTTAAAAAATCATCCTGCAAAAATAGCAAATAATGTGATTGTGTGAATGCCGCAATGTTGACCAAATGGTAAATCCCTATCTATTGAGGGCGGTTTTAAAGTAGTTTAACAGATTAATGAAAAAATTAAACAAGAAAATCGCGCAAGTGAGCTATATTAATTTAATGTTAATTTAATCATAAGAAAAAAATCCCTTTGTTTATAATTAATTAATGTATTTTTTCTTTTTATGGCATGAAAATTGTTTGATTTTTATTGTTTATGATTCTTTTAAAAACATTAAACAAAACTATCATGACTGCTCTGGAATTTAATCATCAGCTTACCCGTTTGGAGGACAATCTGATTCGCTATGCCTATAAATTGACAAGCAACCGAAATTCTGCAGAGGATTTGTTGCAGGAAACTTATCTCAGAGCTCTTACATACAGAGATCAGTTTGAAGATGCAACCAACCTGAAAGCATGGGCCTATACTATTATGCGCAATACCTTTATCAATCAGTACAGGAGAAATCTTCTTGCCAATATGGCTTTTGATGGGGCTCAGGATTTTTATATGTTACACAGACTGAAAGATAATTCTAATATGGCTCCTGATTCCATTTTGTTTTCTAAAGAAATCTTTTTCCGCATTTCAAAGCTGGATGAACCGCTTAGGATTCCTTTTCAAATGCATCTGGAAGGATATAAATATCAGGAAATTGCAGATGTTCTTAATCTTAAGATCGGTACCGTAAAAAGTCGTATTTTCTTTGCCAGAAAACGTTTAATGGAAGAACTTTCTGAATAATCCATACAGAAAAAAGGTTCTATTTGATGTCTTTGATTTTGATTTGCCGGGAAATATTTCCTCTGAATTCATTTTCATCAATGGTATAACAAATATCAAATGGATTTCCGGTTTTTATATATTCAAAATGGGAACCCATCTGAAATCCGATGGCCTGAATGGGCTCAAAGGGAGTAGATTCCTGAATCAGTTCCAGTCTGAGATGTTCACCGTTGGTGCCTACCGTTCTTCCGTTTCCGTTGTCTACCACGTTTTTTGTCAGAAAAATAGGTTGAGGATTTTCCGGCCCGTGAGGCTCAAATTGTTTTAAAATCCGGTAAAATTTCGGAGTAATGTCTCCCAGCTCAATTTGTGTGTCTATTTCTATCACCGGAGTGGATTGTTCTTCGGAGATAGTTTCAGCCACAATTTCCTCAAACTTTTGTTTAAATGCTGCAATATTCTCCACTTTAAGAGTAATGCCTGCAGCATACATGTGTCCGCCAAAATTTTCCAATAAGTGGCTGCAACGGTCAATGGCAGAGTAAAGATCAAAACCTTCTACCGAGCGGGCGGAACCTGAGGCAAATCCGTTCGATTCAGTTAAAATCACGGTAGGCCGATAATGGGACTCAATCAGACGGGAGGCTACGATCCCGATGACTCCTTTGTTCCAGTGGGGATTAAAGAGCACAGTAGTCTTTCGTTCGGATTGTTCAGGATCTGATTCAATCATTTGTAATGCTTCGGATGTGAGGCTTTGATCGATGCTCTTTCGTTGTTTATTGTACTCATCGATATTTTCTCCGATTTCCATTGCCTCTTCCGGGACTTCTGCTGTAAGCAGCTTTACTGCTTCTTCGCCGGTATCCATTCTTCCTGCAGCATTGATACGGGGACCTATTTTAAATACAATGTCATCGATGGTAATCCTTTTTTGTCCCAATCCTGCAATTTTAATGATAGAGGCAATGCCCACGCCCGGATTGGTGTTGATTTTGTCAAGACCCAGAAATGCCAGCACTCTGTTTTCTCCGGTGATAGGAACAATATCGGAGGCAATACTGACTGCCACCAGATCAAGATGCTTCATGACCATTTCCTGAGGCAAATTCATGCGCAGGGCAAGTGCCTGAATCAACTTAAATCCCACCCCGCAGCCGGAAAGATGTTTGTACGGATAGCAGCAGTCGGGACGTTTGGGGTTTAAAATAGCACAAGCCTCCGGAAGATTTTCTCCCGTATAATGATGATCACAAATAATGAATTCTATCCCTTTGGAGGCTGCATAACATACCTTGTCAATGGCTTTGATTCCGCAATCCAGCGTGATAATCAGCGAGATATGATTTTCCGCAGCATAGTCGATACTCTTGATAGACACTCCGTATCCTTCTTCATAACGATTGGGAATGTAAAACTCCAACTGCGGGCACAGGGATTTGAGAAACGAATATACCATAGCCACAGCGGTAGTGCCATCCACATCATAGTCCCCGTAAATTAAAACACGCTCATTGTTGCTGATTGCCCTTTCAATCCGGCTCACCGCCTTGTCCATATCCTTCATGAGAAAAGGATCATGCAATTGCGACTTTTCCGGTCTAAAAAAAGTTTCTGCTTCTGAATACGTTCTGATTCCCCTCTGAACAAGCAGGTTTGCCAGTGTTTTGTTTATTTTTAAGGCTTTTGATAAATGGTCTACATCAGTCGGATCTCCTTGTGCTTTAATTCTCCAAAAATTTTCCTTCATGGTGCAAAGTTATCAAATAAACCTGAAGAAAAGGCCTGAAAAATAAAAACAGATCCGGGATTATTTCATAAAAATATCTAATGATTTACTTGTATTCGTCCCAGCTTTGAATTTTAATATCTTCCGGACCAAAGCGACAGATTGCGGTCAGAAAGGCAGAAGCTAAACGGGCATTCGTAATCAGGGGAATATTAAAATCGACCGCACTTCTCCGGATTACGTAATCATTCTGTAACTCGTTTTTAGAGAGGTTCTTAGGTACGTTAACGACCATGTCAATTTTTTTCTCCCTGATATAATCCAAGGCGTTGGGATGTTCATTTTCATCGGGCCAGGCCAGTGCCTGAACTTTTACCCCGTGTTCCTCCAGATATTTTGCTGTTCCCTTTGTCCCGTAAAGTTGGTACCCTTTTTCCACCAGGCGGCGCGCCGGCTCGAGCAATTCCACTTTATCTCTCGGAGTTCCGGTAGAAAGCAGAATGTTCTTTTTCGGGAAGGAATATCCGACAGAGAGCATCGATTTAAGTAATGCTTCATGGAAATCTTCTCCAAGGCATCCGACTTCTCCGGTAGAGGCCATTTCAACACCCAGGACGGGATCAGCTTTCAGCAGACGGTGGAAAGAGAATTGCGAAGCTTTCACCCCTAAATAGTCCAGATCGAAGGTGGATTTGTCCAGTATTTCAACAGGACGGTTCAGCATGATCTTGGTGGCAAGTTCTATCAAATTAACTTTGAGGATTTTGGAAACAAAGGGCATACTCCTTGAAGCTCTTAGGTTGCATTCAATGACTTTTACTTCATTGTCCCTGGCTAAAAACTGTATGTTAAAAGGTCCCGAGATGTTCAATTCCTTAGCAATCTGGCGGGTAATTTTTTTGATACGTCTTACGGTTTCAAAATATAGTTTTTGTGGAGGAAATACAATGGTGGCATCTCCGCTGTGTACCCCCGCATATTCAACGTGTTCCCCGATGGCATACAGAATCACTTCTCCCTGACGGGCAACAGCGTCTACTTCAATTTCTTTTGCGTTGAGCAAAAATTCAGTGACTACCACCGGATGTTGTTTGGATACCCGGACTGCCAGTTCAAGATAATCTTTCAGTTCATCGCGGTTTGAAACCACGTTCATGGCTGCTCCTGACAGAACATAGGAAGGCCGTATTAACAAAGGGAATCCCACTTCATCCGAGAAAGCGTAAATATCTTCCATTGCGGCCAACTCTTTCCATCTGGGCTGGTCAATACCCAAACCGTCACACATCATGGAGAATTTATGCCTGTCTTCCGCACGGTCGATAGAAAGAGCGGAAGTTCCCAAAATGGGAACATGCTGGCTGTCCAGGCGCAGGGCAAGATTATTGGGAATCTGTCCGCCTGTAGAAATAATCACTCCCATCGGAGCTTCCAGATCTAAAATATCCAGCACCCTTTCGAGAGACAATTCATCAAAATATAATTTATCACAGGTGTCATAATCCGTACTGACGGTCTCCGGATTATAATTAATGGTAATGGCTCTGTATCCTTCTTTCCGGATGGTCTGGATGGCATTTACACAACACCAGTCAAACTCTACGGAACTTCCGATGCGGTATGCCCCGGAACCTAATACTACGACGGATCTGTTGTCTCTTTCGAAGCTTATATCGTGTGAATCTCCATGGTAAGTCAGATACAGGTAATTAGTCTGGGCAGGATATTCTGCCGCGAGCGTATCAATTTGTTTGACATAAGGTACAATGCCTGCTTTTTTCCGGAATTCCCGAACCTCCAATACCGCATCCTCCATTTCTTCCGAAGGAGTTTTCAGGACACTCCGGGCAATCTGGAAGTCCGAAAACCCGGACTTTTTGGCTTCAATTAACAGATCAGTTGAAAGAGATTCGAGAGAATTAAGGGCTTTCAACCGTTCCTGAATGTCATAGATATATTTGAGTTTTTGGAGGAACCATTTGTCGATTTTGGTCATCTCATAGATCTCATCGATAGAGATCCCGTGTTCAAACGCGGCTGCAATGGCAAAGATCCGCATATCAGTGGGTTCGGAAAGTTCCTTGCGGATATCTTTTGATATTTTCAACTCTCTGTTCCCTACAAAACCATGCATGCCCTGACCAATCATCCGGAGTCCTTTCTGAATAACTTCTTCAAAAGAACGTCCGATGGCCATGACTTCCCCTACACTTTTCATAGAAGATCCGATCTGTTTGGAAACTCCCTGAAATTTATTCATATCCCAGCGGGGGATCTTGCAGACTACATAATCGATGGCAGGTTCAAAAAAGGCGGAAGTAACTTTAGTGATAGAGTTTTTTAATTCATGGAGTCCATATCCCAGGCCTAACTTAGCGGCAATAAAGGCCAGCGGATAACCGGTGGCTTTGGATGCGAGAGCGCTGGAGCGGGAAAGACGTGCGTTGACCTCAATGACCCGGTATTCTTCAGAAAACGGGTCCAGTGCAAACTGTACATTACATTCTCCCTGAATGCCTACGTGCCGGACAATGGTTAGGGCGATTTCCCTTAGTTTCTGGAATTCACTGTTGGAAAGGGTTTGCATGGGAGCCACTACAATACTTTCTCCGGTATGGATCCCCAGGGGATCAAAATTTTCCATTCCGCAGACCGTAATACAGTTGTCATAGACATCACGGACTACTTCATATTCTATTTCCTTCCAGCCTTTCAGGGATTACTCAACCAGTACCTGATCCGAATAGGTGAATGATTTGGAAACCAAAGTTTCCAGTTCTTCCATATTGGCGCAGAAACCACTCCCGAGTCCTCCCAAGGCATAAGCGGCACGGACAATAACCGGAAATCCCAGATCTTGTGCGGCAATTTTTGCTTCTTTAATGTTGTTTACCGCGTGGCTCTTGGGTGTATCAACGTGAATTTCGTTCAATTTTTCTACAAACAATTCCCTGTCTTCAGTATCCATGATGGCCTGAACCGGAGTTCCGATGACCTGAATATTGTATTTTTCAAATACTCCCAATTTAAACAGACCGATTCCGCAATTCAGCGCGGTTTGTCCTCCGAATGCAAGCAAAATGCCTTGTGGCCTTTCCTTTTGAATAACTTTTTCGACAAAAAACGGAGTAACCGGAAGAAAATAAATTTTATCGGCAATTCCTTCAGTGGTTTGTACGGTAGCAATGTTCGGATTGATGAGAATGGTTTCTATCCCTTCTTCCCTGAGGGCTTTAAGCGCTTGAGATCCAGAGTAGTCAAATTCTCCGGCTTCACCTATTTTCAAGGCACCGGAACCTAAAACGATTACTTTTTTAATGTTTAGCTTCATCCGAATAAATATTTAATTATCAATAACCATAAGAATTCCATCCAACCGTTTATATAACCCTGGATTTTTTACCTGATATTCAACCGCCAAAATTATTTGTTTTTTAGCATCTTTAAGTTACTTTTTGGAAAAGAAATAAAGAATCTGCCCTGAAATTATTTTTATATTGCGCAATATCTTCAGATTATGCAAAATATACTCAGATTTTTCTTTGCACTGTGTCTGATTTTTGTACAGGATACTCACCTTTTGGGTCAGGCTCCGGGCAAGAATCAAATCGTAAGGTTTAAAGTAGAAAACGGGGATACGGTCTATATGGCCAGTATTCCGGAAGCATATATTTTGCCAAAGCGTAAAAATAAAAGTAAACGGATAGAGGTTCGGTATTCTCGTCTGGTATATAATATTAAGAAGGTCTATCCTTATGTGCTGATCCTGCGCGAAGAATTTGCGAGAATGAATCAGGAATATCTCCATTTGAAAACAGCCAAAGAACGCCGGATTTATACCCGTGATCTGGAAAAAATGATCTTAAAAAAGTTTGAAAAAGACCTTAGGAAACTTACTATCACTCAGGGAAGGCTTTTGATTAAACTGGTAGACCGGGAAACGGGAAATACTTCCTATGAAGTGCTGAAGGATTTCAGAGGAGGGCTTTCAGCAGTGTTCTGGCAGGGAGTAGCCAGAATTTTTGGGACAAATCTCAAAACCCCCTATGATCCGCAAGGCACTGACCAGGAAATTGAAGAGATCCTCACCCTTATAGAAATCGGGTTTCTATAGGGAATTTTATTTTTGTCATCAGTCCGTGAGTCAGCAATATCGCTTTGATGTTTTCTTTGAAACGTTGATTGTCCTGATCTGAGATGGATTTGATCATTTTGCTGATTTCCAGCATTTGAATTTCTTCGGGACTTCTCTGAAATTCGGATATTTCCTGCGGACCTGAATCTGGTCCCACAGATTCCATCGTCAGGGAGTTTTTTATGAAGTCTGCGGTGATGACAGATCCCGGTTGATTGATCTTCAGGGTATGATAAGTAGTGGGAGCATTGGCAACATAATTCAGTGACAGAACGCAGCCGGAATCCATCTCCAGCTGACAACCCACGACCCCTTCTGTCCCTGAGACGGATCCGGATTTAGCATGAGCTTTGAGTATTTCTCCTTCTGTACACTGTAAAATAAATTCTATGTCTTTTCGCAGATATCCGGGAAGTTCTGTTTTCATCCTGTCCAATCCGGAAAACAGGCCCCTGTTCATTTCAATCCAGAAAGGATGGCTCATCCGGTTTTGAATAATTTTCAGCAGAGGATTTGTCAGGTACCCTTCTCCGAAAATAATCTGGGTGTCTGATTCTTCTGCCAGTTTAAGAAGTTCTTTGACTTCCTGGGATTTTAGCTTCTCAGGCTGACTGATGATCACATGCTTTAATGACCTTAAGGCTTGTCCGGCAACATTCAGAATCGAAATGGAGTCATCCGCAACAATCAGCAGGTCGGAAAAATTCAGGAGGGCTTCGAGGGTCTTGAACACTACCACACGATGAGGATAACAATGTCGGGAGGTGTCTTCATAATCAGCGGAATAACAACCGGACAAATCATAGTCCTTCATTCCTCTGAGGGCAGTTATGTATGGTATAATGTGTGAGGACGATCCAACCAGGCCAACGGATACCATCTGCAATACTTTTCTTAACTCATTTGGACAAATATACAGGAAATGGTTGACTCCTTTTTTGAATAACCCCGGATTTTATTAACATAATTTGCACCGGGGCGGCTATTCTCTTGCTTTAAAGCCGACTTTCATGTAGGTTTGCAAAGAAATAGAGCCATGAGTGATCAACTTAGATATAAGGGACTTAGAGAAAAATTAGTGGAGGATCTCCGCAAAAAGGGGATCACGGATGAGCGGGTGCTGAGCGCTATGGGAGAAGTTCCCCGCCATCTTTTTATGGAGAGCGGGCTGATTCAGTTTGCATATAAAGATCAGGCTTTTCCCATTGCGGCGGGTCAGACTATTTCCCAGCCTTATACGGTTGCTTTTCAATCACAGTTGTTAGAGGTACAACCCCGGCACCGTGTTTTGGAGATAGGTACCGGTTCCGGATATCAGGCAGCCGTTTTGGTTGCGATGGGGGCTTCTTTGTTCTCTGTGGAACGGCAGAGGGTTCTTTTTTTAAAAGCGAAAAGTATACTGGAAAAATTAAATTATCATCCCGGCCTTTTTTTTGGAGACGGGTATGCCGGACTCCCAACCTATGCTCCTTTTGACCGTATATTGGTTACCTGCGGAGCAGAGTCAGTTCCCGAAGCATTGCTCAGACAATTGAAAATCGGGGGCAGAATGGTGATTCCTGTCGGAGGTCCCTCCGAACAGAAAATGACCTTGTATGTCAAAATCTCGGAAAATGTGATTGAACGTTCTGAACACGGGGCTTTTATTTTTGTTCCGATGGTGGAAGGCAAAGCAAAAAAATAAACAAACAGCGTTTTATGGTTAAAATCAAACAATTCGTATTCAATTCTTTTGGGGTGAATACCTACGTTCTTTACGATGAGACGGGAGAATGTGTCATCATTGATGCGGGCTGTTATCAGCCCAAAGAGGAAATGCGCCTTAAAAATTTTATAGATACACAATCCTTATCCCCCAAATTCTTAATTCAAACCCACGGACATATTGATCATATACTGGGAGCCGGATTTGTTTGTAAGACCTGGCGAATTCCTTTTTGTGTCCATTCGGCCGACACCTACCTTGTAACCAATGCTTTGCAACAGGGCCGGATGTTTGGATTTGAAGCAGCGCCTGCGCCGGCAATTGATATGGATCTGGCTTCACCATCTTCTTTACATTTCGGGAATACCGAAATTCATCTTATTTCTACTCCGGGCCATACTCCCGGAGGAATCAGTCTGCATCTTTCTTCAGAGAATCTTTTGTTTTCGGGAGATGTCCTTTTTGCCGGGAGTATCGGGAGAACAGACCTTCCCGGAGGTGATTATGATCAATTGATGGAAAGCATTCAAAATAAATTACTTATATTAGATCCGGAAACCAGGGTATATCCCGGACATGGATATATAACCACCCTCGGAGAAGAACTGGCAGAAAATCCGTTTCTGTTTCGTCCCGGGTCTTCTGAAAAACCTTTTTAAATGATTTGTATGGATGATTTTTCTTTTGCCTCGCGCCATCTTGGACCCCGAAAAACCGAATTGAAAGAGATGTTGGAATCCATGGGAGTTTCCTCAATGGATGAATTAATCAGGCAGGCTATTCCTGATACTGTAAGACTTGACAGGCCGCTGGAATTGCCTCAGGGGAAGAGTGAATATGAGTGGTTGTCCCGAATAGAACGAATGGCTTCCCTCAACAAGATATATAAAACCTATATCGGGATGGGATACTATAATACCATTCTGCCATCCCCAATCCGCAGAAATATATTGGAAAATCCTTCCTGGTATACTTCCTACACTCCTTATCAGGCTGAAATATCCCAGGGACGTCTGGAAGCGTTGCTTAATTTTCAAACGGTGGTTTCTGAACTGACGGGAATGGAAATTGCCAATTCTTCTTTACTGGATGAGGCCCAGTCTGTAGCTGAAGCGATGATCATGATGTATAATTCCCGGAGCCGGGATGCCGTGAAAAGGGGGGCCAACCAGCTTTTTGTGGATGAAAAGATCTATCCTCAGGTGCTGGATGTTCTTTTAACCCGCTCGGCACCATTGGGCATTGGTTTAATCGTCGGAGATTTCAGAGAGTATGAAAATGATGGTTCCGTTTTTGGGGTGATCGTGCAGTATCCCAATTCCGACGGCGCGTTATTTGATTATTCCGGACTGACAAAAAAGGTGCATGAGGATGGCGCTTTGGTTGCGGTATCTGCAGATCTCTTGAGTCTGTGTGTTTTGACGCCTCCGGGAGAATGGGGTGCTGATATTGTTGCCGGAACAACCCAGCGGTTGGGAGTGCCTATGGCATACGGAGGCCCTCACGCAGCTTATTTTGCTACGAGGGACACCCTGAAAAGAGCTATGCCCGGAAGAATCATCGGAATCAGTTTGGATTCCCGGGGAAATAAGGTCTACAGACTGGCATTGCAGACCAGGGAGCAACACATCAAACGGGAGAGAGCTACTTCCAATATTTGTACTGCTCAGGCGCTTTTGGCTATCATGGCCGGTATGTATGCTGTTTATCATGGCCCTGAAGGGCTTAAAAATATTGCCGGAACCATACACCGCAAAGCGATACAGCTGAATTCGGCCCTGACCGCGATGGGATGTGTGCAGTTGAATGAGTTCTTTTTTGATACCCTCAAGATCAGACTTCCGGAAGAAATCTCCCAGGATGTTTTTCAGGAAATCGCACTGAGGCATCAAATAAATTTTCGTTATTTCTATCCGGGGGAAATAGGCATCAGTCTGGATGAAACCACTGCGGATGAAGATCTGAAGAATATTCTCGATGTTTTTGCTGAAGCGCTTGATCTGAGTACTCCGGAAATTTCTGTTCCGGATGATGAGGAGCGGGTGTCATTTCCCTTCAGGAGAGTTTCTTCTTTTCTCCGGCAGCCTCTTTTTCATGCATACAGAGCCGAGTCGGAGTTTACCCGTTATATCAAGAGCCTTGAAAGAAAGGACATTTCTCTCACCCATTCCATGATTTCTCTGGGATCATGCACTATGAAACTGAATGCGGCTTCAGAAATGATTCCGGTCACTTTTACCGGATTTGCTGCCATCCATCCTTTTGTTCCGGTTGAACAGGCGCAGGGATATCAGCAGTTATGCTGTGAGCTTGAACGTGATCTGGCTTTGATTACCGGTTTTGATGCGGTTTCATTACAACCTGACTCCGGCGCCGCCGGTGAATATTCCGGATTGATGGTCATCAGGGAATATCATATATCCAGAGGGGAGGGCCACCGAAATATAGTGCTTATTCCTTCTTCCGCTCACGGAACCAATCCTGCCAGTGCCGTGATGGCCGGAATGGAGACCGTTACTGTTCCCTGTACTTCTCATGGCGATATTGATCTTACAGCTTTGAAAGAACTGGCAACTCAGTATGCTTCCCGACTGGCGGCCATTATGATAACTTATCCTTCCACTCACGGAATCTTTGAATCCGACATCAGGGAAATCATTGAATCTGTCCATAAAAACGGGGGGCAGGTGTATATGGACGGTGCCAATATGAATGCTCAGGTTGGTCTGACCCATCCGGGATTTCTGGGAGCCGATGTCTGTCATCTGAATTTGCATAAGACCTTTGCTATTCCTCATGGTGGAGGGGGGCCCGGAGTTGGGCCTATTTGTACGGCCAGACATTTAAGCCGTTTTCTTCCTTCCCATGCAGTGATTCCTACAGGAGGGAAGGACGGTATTACCGCTGTTTCCGCGGCTCCATACGGAAGTGCCGGAATCTTATGTGTCTCTCACGGTTATATTCAAATGATGGGCAGAGATCTGGCTGATGCAACACGTTACGCCATTCTGAATGCCAATTATCTTGCATCGGCTTTGGGTAAATATTATAACGTTCTGTATACTAATCAGAATGGAAGAGTTGCCCATGAAATGATCCTGGATTGCCGTCCTTTGAAGACGGGAACAGAGATTACTGAGACCGATATTGCCAAAAGGCTCATGGATTATGGATTTCATGCTCCAACCCTTTCTTTTCCTGTACATGGTACACTGATGATTGAACCTACAGAAAGTGAATCACTTCAGGAGTTGAACCGGTTTGTTGAGGCGATGGTGTCAATTTTGGGAGAAATCACTGAAATTAAAGAAGGAAAGGCAGATCCTCTGAATAATGTGTTAAAAAATGCCCCCCATGCTGAGAATACCGTAATTTCCGATCAGTGGGATTACCCCTATGGGAGGGAAAAGGCGGCTTATCCGCTTGCCTGGATCCGTCAGAATAAATTTTGGCCGGGATGTAGTCGGGTGGATGATGCCTATGGAGATCGGAACCTGGTGTGCTCCTGTCCGTCATCCTGAGATGATTTTGTGAAAAATAAAAATGGCCGCAAAAAAGAATTTGCGGCCATTTTTTATCTCTTCGGATATAACATATTTTTTAGTCTGTCTGAATAACCAGGTATTTTGAAGCGCTCCAGAAACGTTCCTGGTCGGTAATATTCAATACCATCATTCCGGTAGATTCCTTGGTCAGGGTATAGGAAGAAGAAGGATGGGATGTAAGAATCTTGGCTTTTTTGGAAGCAAGGGGAAGATTGGACAGGTTCCGGGTGTCAATCTCGGTAAAAGCCGATTCGTTAAATTCTTTAGTCAATACTTCTTTTGCCTTGAATAATCCATCCTGACTGAGAATATTCTGAGATTTAAGAGCCGCTTTACTGCCAAAGGCATAACGGGCAGTATGAATGGATTTGTCCTGTTGGCTGATAACCTGTTCCTGTTCGGCTTTGGTTCCCTGCAGTGCGCTGACATTTTCATTGAGAGAAACAATCTCATTGCCCAGTTCTTTAATCCGGACATCTTTTTCGGCTAATTGTTGCTGCAGTGTGAGAATCATAGCTGCTTTTTCTTCAATTTCCCTTGAAAGTCCCGCAATTCTTTTTTCTAATTCAGTGGATTGAAAACGGCTGTTTTTTAACTGATTTTGTAATTTGGCGATTTGTTCTTTGTTCTGTTTCAGAATATTGGCAACATATTCCATGTCGCTGGCCAATCTTTCGCGGGATGCCGGGGTGGTCTCTTCCTGGGTCACAGATTGTACCAGTAAGTGGCCTTCTGCTTCTTTGATTTTGGCAAAACCATTTTCAACTTCATTCAGGATGGACAACATATCATTGGCCTCCACCTGAACATTAGCTGCTACATTTCTTAATGAATCGTTCTGAACCATAAGCCGCTGAACTTCAGGGCTCACTCCTGTTTTACAGGAGAACAAAACAAATACACCCAGGGTAAGAAACACAATTTTCTTCATTTTCTTCTATTTTGAATAATATGATATAATAGGCTAAAAGGTCTTTATATTAAATTTTGATATGCCGAAAGACCTGCAAATGAAACTAATCTGCTTGATATTTCAATGCTTCCGCCCGAAAAATAATAATAAAATATTTTATAGTCAACTCCTGGAGGTGTTTTTATTATTTTTTATCATTCTCTTCCCGGGTAAAATCAAAAGGAGGATAGACGATTCCTTTTTCTGTAATAAAGGCTGTAATCAGGCTATGGTGTGTAATATCAAAGGCCGGATTAAAAACTTTTATGTTTTCCGGCGCCATCCTTTTCCGGTACCATTTTTCTGTAATCTCTTCGGGTGATCTTTCCTCAATCACAATATTTTCTCCTGTTTTACAGCTTGCATCTATGGTAGAGGAAGGTGCACATGTATAAAAAGGAATTCCGTAATGTTTGGCAAGAATCGCCAGAGTATTGGTCCCTATTTTATTGGCTGTGTCTCCGTTACAGGCGACCCGGTCGCATCCGGTCAATACGGCCTGAACCAGTCCTTTTCCCATGACCACCGAGGCCATATTATCACAGATCAGGGTGGTATCAACTCCTGCATATTGTAACTCAAAAGCGGTGAGTCTTGCTCCCTGAAGAAGAGGTCTGGTTTCATCGGCAAATACTCTGAAATGATAGCCCATTTCCTGCCCAGTATAGATTGGGGAAAGGGCAGTTCCATACCAGGAGGCTGCCAAATGCCCGGCATTGCAATGGGTTAAAATTCCCCATCCGGGTTTTAACAGACTGATTCCGTGAATTCCGATGTCGCGGCACATGATTTTATCCTCTTCCTTAATCCGGCAGGCTTCCGCTCTCATTGCCTCCAGTATGTCAACGATCGCTGCTTTCCTATTTCGGAGAATTACCTGTTCTATACGGTCGATCGCCCAGAACAGATTGACCGCCGTAGGACGGGATTTAGCCAATGGGGTGCTGACTTCTTTAAAATGTTTGTAAAAAGCTTCAAAAGACAAGCCGATAAAAGGCTTCATGCCCAGATAGAGCGCAAAAGCGGCTGTGATGCCTATGGCCGGAGCTCCCCTGACCTTTAGGGTCGAAATGGCATCTATGATCTGCTCCTGAGTCTTCAGGGAAATATAGCAGACCTTCCCCGGCAGGCGGGTTTGGTCTAAAATCAGCAACCTCTCCTTTTTTTCATCAAGGCGAACGGTTTCAAAGTCAAAGATTGGAGCCATAGATTTCAAATAGAATACAAATATAACGCTAAAAATCCTGTTTATCCTTCGTTAAATATAAATATATGTTTATATATTTGCATAAATATGGACAGGGGTATTTGTTTTGTATGGTAAATTACAATTAAACAAAGTATGCCTGATCATTGAAACTATTAATACGGATAAAATGAAATATTTGATTATTGGCGGTGTAGCCGGAGGCGCTTCTGTGGCAGCCAGACTCCGGAGAATGGATGAGAACGCTGAAATTGTTCTTTTTGAGAGAGGTCCTTATATTTCTTATGCCAATTGTGGACTTCCCTATTATATCGGAGATACCATCCGGGAGAGAGAACGTCTTTTTCTTCAGACTCCCGGGTCTTTCAGGGCTCGTTTTCATGTGGATATAAGGGTTTATCACGAGGTCATTGCCATCAATCCCGCTGCAAAGACGGTAAAGGTGCTGGATCAATCTTCAGGACAGGAATATACAGAAGCCTATGATAAATTAGCTCTTTCTCCGGGTGCGGAGCCCATTCGTCCTCCGATTCCGGGGATTGATCTTCCGGGTATTTTTTCTCTTCGTAATGTATCTGATACAGACGATATTAAGCATTTTATCCGGGAACAGAAGGTTCAAAAGGCTCTCATCATAGGAGGCGGTTTTATTGGTCTGGAAATGGCTGAGAATCTCCATCAACTGGGAATACAAGTCTCTATTGCCGAGATGGCGGATCAGGTAATGGCTCCTTTAGATTATGAAATGGCGGCGCCTGTTCACCGGCATCTGAAAGATCATGGGGTGGCTCTTTATCTCCGCGAAGAAGTGACCCGGTTTGAAAAAAATCCGTCCGGGATGAAGATCTTCCTGAAGAGCGGAAAATCAATGGATACAGAAATGGTTTTGTTGTCTATCGGAGTTCGTGCGGATACCAGGTTGGCCAGAGCCGCGGGTCTCAATATCGGGGAAGCGGGTGGAATTCTGGTCAATGAGTTTATGCAAACTTCTGATCCTGATATATACGCAGTGGGCGATGCAATTGAATTTCCCGATTTTTTGTCAGGGAAATCCAGGATGATTTATCTGGCAGGTCCGGCCAACAAGCAGGCCAGAATCTGTGCCGATAATATGGTGGGAGGGCCTTCTGTAAAATATAAAGGGGCTATTGGAACCGGGATTGCCAAAATATTTGACATGACGGTTGCTTCTACCGGGCTGTCAGCCAAATTATTAAAGAGAAATCAGATTCCTTTTCTGGAATCCGTCACCCATTCCGGATCTCATGCCGGATATTATCCGGGAGCTCTTCCTATGAGTATTAAAATTTGTTTTTCTCCTTTGGATGGCACTTTATATGGAGCGCAAATTACCGGTTATCAGGGAGTAGATAAACGGATTGATATGATGGCGGCCATTATTGGGATGAGAGGCACGGTGTATGACCTGACGGAACTGGAACATGCCTATGCTCCGCCTTTTTCTTCTGCAAAAGATCCTGTCAACATGGCGGGTTATGTGGCGGAAAATATTTTGCAGGGACGGCATACTCCGGTTTATTGGCATGAAATGGCCGGTTTTTCCTCTGATAAAAATGTGCAGATTGTGGATGTCAGAACAGCCCGGGAATATGCTGAAGGTTGCATTCCCGGTGCTGTCAATATCCCTCTGGATGAATTGAGATTTCGGATGAAAGAACTCGTATCTGACCGGAAGATTATTGTTTATTGTGCGGTAGGCCTCCGGGGTTACCTGGCCCAAAGAATACTGCGGCAGCATAACTATCCACAGGTTTTTAATCTATCGGGAGGATATAAGACATGGCAATCGGCAGTAGAAAGTTAACTTGGTCAGGAAGCCAAAACAAAAATCAGAAATTAAATGCTATATTTGTTGATAGAGAGCCGGTTGTGTTGTTACGAATTATGGAAATAGTGCTATCTGAGAATATTAATTTTTAAAATTTGGAAAGATGAGTATGATTGATCGCAGGGATTTTTTGAAAACCACCGTGTTGGGAGGTTTAGCAGCTACAGCAGGGATTTATGCTTCTTCTCCTGCCTTTGCAGGAACGGGACCCTTAAATGGAAAACCTTTGGATACTGCCTCCAGAGTGGCCCTGACCACCGGAACAGACAGGGCTGATGTCGCTTTTCGGGCTTTACAGCCTTTTGCGAAAGAAATCGCGCAGGCTGTAGGGAAAAAGCGTATTGTTC
>JAQVSH010000116.1 GCA_028700615.1 Bacteroidales bacterium | reverse complement strand
CCTCTCCTCTTTGATTGCGGACAGGCAGCGGGAGAACACCGCTTCGCCGATCAGGGTCAGAGGTATGCCTTCATCCAGAGCCGCAATCCCCGTCCATTTCCCGGTACCCTTCTGCCCTGCGGTATCCAGAATCTTATCGATTACCTCTTCTCCCTCCGAAGATTTATATCCCAGAATATCCCGGGTAATTTCAATCAGATAGCTGTTCAGATCACCTTTATTCCACTCTGCAAAAACCTGATGCATTTCCTGATTACTCATCCCGGCCAGGTTTTTCATGATATGATAGGCCTCGCAGATCAACTGCATATCTCCGTATTCGATACCATTGTGAACCATTTTTACAAAATGTCCGGCACCGTTTTCCCCTACCCAGTCACAGCATGGCTTTCCTTCGACTTTGGCCGCGATGGCTTGAAAAATAGTTTTTACCAATGGCCATGCTTCGGGTGACCCTCCGGGCATAATAGCCGGACCCAGCAAAGCCCCTTCTTCTCCTCCGGAAACTCCGGTTCCGATGTATAACAGACCTTTGCTTTCCACATATTTGCAGCGCCGGTTCGTATCGGGAAAATGAGTGTTTCCCCCGTCAATAATGAGGTCACCCGGTTCAAGCAGAGGAATGATCGTCTCAATCATATCATCGACAGCCTTTCCTGCTTTGATCATGATCATGACTTTTCTGGGCCTCTTCAATGAGGAGATCAGATCTTCCGGACTGTGTGCACCGTAAATCTTTTTTCCTTTGCCCCGGCCTGAGACAAAAATATCCACTTTTTCTATGGTACGGTTGTATACACTCACAGAAAAGCCTTTGCTTTCCATATTTAATACCAGGTTTTCACCCATAACAGCCAACCCGATCAATCCAATATCTGATAATGCTCTCATAAGAATTTATTTTAGTTTCCGGTGAATACTCAAAATCTCTGAACTACCTGAAATCCAAGGTTTCGGAGTGTATTCACGGTATGATCTTTTGCATGACACAAATTTAACGTAAAAGCTTCAAATTCTCTTCGGACAGGATACTTTCCCCTCAATTTCTCAAAACTTCCGGGATCTGTTTTAAGTCTCCCGATATCTTCTAAAATCGGATAGGTATGCAGAAAAGCTTCGCAACAAACTTCCGCCGTGGTTTTTCCTGCAGCATCCAGCTGAAAAGATAAGGATTGTTCCGGAGCAGGAATCTGCTCTACCTTCCAATCCTTCAGGGGAAGATCCAAAGCCCGGGCCACGGCCTGCACCGCACGGGTAGTGCCGTTGGCTTTCCCGTCGGCGGAATATCCTGCAATATGGGGCGTAGTAACCGACAAACGATTCAACAAATAAGCATCCATAGCCGGCTCATTCTCCCACACATCCAGCGCAGCATCCCTAAGATGCCCCGTGGAAAGCCCTTTCTTCAGGGCCTCAGTGCTCACTACTTCCCCTCTGGAACTATTGATCAGTATGGCTCCGGCTTTCATTTTTGCAATATTTTTTTCATCCATCAGGTGAAAAGTCTTATCGGGGCCTTCGCGGGTTAAAGGGGTGTGCAGGGTAACGATGTCCGCTTTTTCCAGCAGAAAGTCGAGGGAAACATACGGAAATTCAGGTTTTATGCCCTCTGTTGCTTGTTTTCTTTCCAGTGGAGGATCATTCACCAAAACCTTCATGCCTGTATTGACTGCAAGTTTAGCCACCTTGGAGCCCACATTACCATATCCGACCACACCCAGCGTCATCTTCTCCGGATCCAGATGATGAAGCCCGGCAAACAAGGCTAAAACCGACCCTATATATTGTCTTACTGACCCGGAATTACATCCCGGAGCATTTGTCCATCCAACACCCTGATGTTGACACCAGACCGTATCAATATGATCATAACCGATAGTGGCTGTGGCTATATATTTTACCCTGCTGCCTTCAAGAAGCGAAGCGTTGCAACGGGTTCGCGTCCGGGTGATCAGGGCATCTGCATCCCGAACCTCTTCCGGCCCCGTTTTGCTTCCCGGAAGGTACACTACCCGGGCATAGGGTTCAAATACGCCCCGGATAAAAGGGATTTTATCATCACAGACAATCAGCATCTTTTAAATATTTTGATATCACCTGTATTTTATTGAACAAAACGACTTTTATGAGCCCAAAGCCCCAGTGCGGGATTGGAAATGAAGAAGATTTCTTCTCCATCAACCTGATTCCACCCTTCTTTAAGCCTTTCAGGATTGTATTTTTCCATGTACTCTTTTAACTCTCCATATTGATATTTTACCCCTTCAATTTCCTGACGGGTTAGATGTCCCGGGCAGTAGCGGATGGTAAATCTTCCTTCTGAAGAACCGTGAATCAGATGGGAGGGAGTGCTCAGATTGTCCTGCAATTCTTTATTCCTTGCTGTGGCCTCAAGCACAGCCGGAGTTCCCCCGTATCCGTATTTTCGGATCAGCCGGTCTATTTCCGCATCCTCTCCAAACCTTTTTAATCCGGGGGCTAAAATCAGTAATTCCCCCCGATCCGCCATAGCCAGCCGCGATCTGTAAACGGCTTTATTGCCCAGCCAGGTGCTTTTATACTCGGACGGATCAAGCCAGACCACACATCGATTGATCGTCCGGTCCAATAGATTAAAATTCACTTCCAGGGCCAGAGCGGAGGCCAATTCAAAACACTGATAATCATCCCCGATGTATAGGCCTCTGAGAACAAGCTTTCCGGATTCATCCCTGCTCAATACCGTTTGGATATAAAGAATCGGAAGTTCTGCAATAAAATGTTCGGAAGCATATTCCAGCATCCGTCTCACCGGAGTGTATGTTCTTCCCATAATCCTCTCCAATCCGTAGATAGCCCCCAGATAATGACTTTTATTGATACCCTCGGCGCCTCCGGCTCCGACAAAAATATTCTTATTATAATTAGCCATACCGATCACCTCATGAGGCACCACTTGCCCGATAGAGAGAATCAGATCATACGAAGGATCCAGTAAACGGTAGTTTACCTGAGCGGGCCAGGCATAATCCAGTTTGCCTTCGGAAAGCTCATAAACAACCTCCGGTGGAACCTTTCCGACGGTAACTACTTCATTACGCCAGTCGTGTACCCTGAAAAGATTGCGGGGAACGGATCCGAACATGCCGGAAATTTCAGCATCCGACATCGGCTCATGGGTCCCCAGGGCTGGCATTACATCGGTAAGCGCTTTCCCATAATACTGATAACACAGTTCGGTAATCATTCCTGCCTGGGAATGATAACGGGTAAAATCGGGAGGAAGGGCCAAAACCCTCTCTCTCGTACCCATTTTATCAAAAACCATATGCAATACCTGATCCACCTCTTCACGGGTAATTACTTCAGTTGCGGAACCTCTGGCATAATAAATCATTTTCTGTATAGTTTAACAACAATGACAAAATTAATTCTCTGCCTGATGATTTATGCAATAGACTCCCAGGATGGATTTTCCGGAAGATATGTTTTAAATTTAGCAATCAAGGCATCCTGATAATCCCCCTGATAACTTCCGTCAAAAAACCGTTCCAGGGCTTCACGATAAAACAACTCCCAGGAAGCCTCTTCGTGACCGGGGTTAACGGGATAAAAGAGGACTCCGTTGGAGGTGGCCGCCTTCAGATCACCGGGTGCATCTCCGATCATCAGAATCTTTTCCCGGGGATATTTTCCAACCGCAGCATCCCGGATATGCTCGGTTTTTGTTCCGTATTCCTGACCGGCGATCAACCTTAAAAAACCTTCAATCTGATTTTCTTTCCATTCACGGCTCAAGGCTTCCAAAGGCGTCTGCGAAACCACCATTAAATCGGCTTTTCCGGCCATTTTACGCAGAGCTTCGACCACCATGGGGAAAGGCCTGATACCAAACACCATCTCCGCAATTGACTTGTTCACAGCCCTGGACCATTCCAAAACCTGACGGATCACCGGGTCGTTTACCTCAAGAGCATATTTTTCTAACGCCGGATTACCCAGGCGGGTTTCTTTCGAAACCCATTCCTTTAAAGCCGACAACTCAGTCAAAAGAATTCCTCTGACCTGAATTTCCTTTCTTTTGGCCATCAACTCATGAGCTCTGATCACGGCATGAAATCGGTTGCAGCCACGGGTCTGAGAATAAAGATTGACAAATTCCCAAGTCTCCCTGGCATACCTTGATGCCTGCTGGAGGTGAAAATGTTTGATAAAATTCGGACAAAAACACTCTTTTTGTTTGATTTCCATCGTATCAAACACGCACCCGTCAGAGTCAATTCCAATAAAAAACTCTTTTTGAGGGGTCAGAGAAATAAGTTCAGAAGCGGGATTCATGTTGTTTCCATCGAAAAGTTTGCATTCTTCCGGTAAATTTACAGGGTTTTCACTACAAATCAACCATGAAGGATTAAAGAAAAACTTCTTTTATTGCATTTATGGATACTCCAATCCTGCTTCTGTACTTTCGTCAGACATAAATAAAAGTACCCCATCTCTTATATGCAATCGATTGGAGGGGACTTTCCCGAAAATCTTTATTTTGAGGATTGGTCTTACAGAACCGGCATTATCTGCAAGAATCTTTGATAGTGAAACAATGCTTCAATTGCATATGCACTTTTTTCTCGGAACCGTTGATCTCTTCCACCAAAACCCGAACAGCCTCCTTCCCAATTTCTGAAATGGGCTGATCTATATGGGTTACAGGAGAATAAAAAAAGTCAAATGCTTCATTCCAGTCAAATCCGAGAACGCCCAGTTGATCGGGCACCTTAATGCCTAATTTATGAATAGCATACAATCCCGCTATAGACAATGAATTGGTCACAAACAGAAGGGCATCACAGGGATCATCCCCGGTAACCAGTTTCACTACTGCTTCTTCAACGTCCTTGCGCACAAATCCATGCCTTACCTCTTCAATCCGGATATTGTCTTCCATTCCGTGATCCTTCATCGCGTCCATATACCCGCGAATCCGTTGCTTTATATGAACCATAGAGGTCTGATAGGCAATCAGTCCAATTTTTTTGAATTTTTTCTCAATCAGATAATTTGTAGCTTCAAAAGTAGCTGCGTGACAATTCAGAGTGATATAATTGGTGTCTATATCCTGAAAAAAACGGTCAATCAGTACCAAAGGGATTTTTCTATTATGAAGTTCAAGAATCTGTTCATAGGAATTATCGGACGGGGCAATAATAAACCCATCCACTTGCCTGTTTATCAGTGTTTTAATCAATAATGCGGATTTGACACTGTTCTCATCAGAACTTCCGAAAATGACCGCATAACCTGCTTTATTGGCCTCGTTTTCAATTACACGGGACATATTTCCAAAAAAAGGATTGGCAATATCCGCCACAATAACCCCGATCGTTTTAGTTGAACCTTTTCTTAAGCTTTGAGCAATCTGATTGGGAACATAGTTCATTTCACGGGCAGTCTTACGAATCTTCTCGGCCAATTCTTTTCCGACTCTTTTCTCTTTTTCCTTGCCGTTCACGACATAGGAAACCACTGCTGTCGAAACGCCAAGTTTAGAAGCAATGTCCTTAAGTAAAGTTCTTTTTTGCATTTTTTTGTTCTATAAAAACCGAAAAAGAAAAATTCAGGAAATAAAAAGAAGGTCCTCCATATGAATATAAAGAACCTTCCCGCCATCACACAGATCAACTAAAGAACTACAGTCAAATGTACGAGTTAATCGTTTAAACAGAAGCAATGTGGATATGTTATACAACATGTTTTTGCATTTTTTTTGTAATTAACCTTATTTATAGGCCTGTGGCACATATTCTGCAAGATATTTTTCGGCAAATACCGGGTTTAATCTCGAAAAACGCTGGATTCCATTGATCATGGGAACAGAAATCCAGTCTTCCCCGATCAGGGGCCGGGCATATCGAACAAATTCGTCTGTTACATCCGTTCTGGAAGAGGTAATCCATTTTTCCGGAAAGAAACGTTCGGAGAGTGCCACTTTATCCAATGCCACTTTGTCATAACTAACGTTGTAGATAAATCCCGGGGTTCTTAACAGGGTCGCCATCCATCCATTTCCGTCTTTCATCGCGATTTCTACTGCTTTCTGACCTATTTTATAGGCTTCATCCAAATCTACAGTGGAAGCATAAATTATGGCATGCCGCTGGTCTGTGCCCATCACCTGGCCACGCGCAGAACCTTTGGCTTTTAATCCG
>JAQVSH010000115.1 GCA_028700615.1 Bacteroidales bacterium | reverse complement strand
GAGCATACTTCCGATGTGATTCAGGGTATGTGGGATTCCTTTTGCGTTCAATGCCTGGTGGATTCCTTCGGATAGTTGATTCCCAATGTTTTCCAGATTTTGATAAATATCCGGATTGTTTTTGAGAATATTCAGTGTGGTGTATCCGGCCATAACGGTTACCGGATTTCCGCTCAAGGTGCCTGCCTGATATACATTGCCTACAGGGGAGATGTGTTGCATAATTTCCTTTCTTCCACCGAAGGCGCCCACCGGCAGTCCTCCTCCGATGACTTTTCCATAGGTGACCAGATCAGCCCCTATCTTTAAGCGTTCTTGTGCACCTCCCAATGCCAGCCGGAATCCGGTCATCACCTCGTCAAAGATATAAACGATTCCATTTTGTGTGCAGAGTTCACGCAATCCTTCCAGAAATCCGGGTTCCGGCAATACGCATCCCATATTCCCGGCGATCGGTTCAATGATCAGCGCGGCGATTTCTCCCGGATAGGTTTTAATTAATTCCTTCACTGCCTGTATATCGTTGTAAGGGGCAATCAGGGTATCCTGCGAAACGCCCACTGTTACCCCGGGAACATGCTGAATTCCGAAGGTGGCTACTCCGCTGCCGGCTTTTACAAGAAAACTATCGGCATGTCCATGATAACAACCTTCAAATTTGATTATTCTATTTCGCCCGGTATAACCGCGCGCCAAACGGATAGCACTCATACAGGCTTCCGTACCGCTGTTGACCAGCCGGATCTGATCTACATTAGAAACCATTCCGGTAATCAGCCCGGCCATTTCAGTCTCTAACTCCGTAGGGGCTCCAAAAGATATGGTTTCACTTATTTTTTTCTGAACCGCCTTTACCACCTCAGGATGACAATGTCCGAGAATCAGAGGTCCCCAGGAACTTACAAAGTCGACATATTGATTTCCATCCACATCCAGGAGGTATGCTCCTTTGGCGCTTTTAATGAAAATCGGGGTTCCCCCGACGATCCGGAATGCCCGCACCGGAGAGTTTACTCCTCCGGGGATATATTGCTGTGCCTTTTTGAAAAGGAGTTCACTTTGCTGAGTTGAATGTGTCATAGATCTTTAGCTGAGAATTCTTACGATATCTTTTGCAAAATATGTGGCAATCAAGTCGGTACCGGCCCTCTTGATGGCCAGGGTGCTTTCCATAATGGCTTCGTCTTCATTCAGCCAGCCTCTTTGTGCGGCAGCTTTGATCATGGAATATTCCCCGCTTACGTGGTATGCACTCACCGGAACATGGACCGCATTTTTGACTTCACGGATCACATCCAGATATGCCATGGCCGGTTTTACCATGACAATATCCGCACCTTCTTCAACATCCATCAGGGTTTCTTTGATGGCTTCAATCCGGTTGGCCGGGTTCATTTGGTAGGTCTTCTTGTCGCCGAAACCCGGAGCGGAATCCAGGGCGTCACGGAAAGGCCCGTAAAAGCAGGAAGCATATTTTGCACTGTAACTCAGAATGCCGGTCTTGGTAAATCCGTTGCTTTCCAGAATATTTCTGATGGCGGCGATCCTTCCATCCATCATATCGCTGGGAGCTACAAAATCCGCACCTGCCTGAGTGTGGCTCAGACTCATTTTTGCCAGTACCTCTACGGAAGGGTCATTAACAATCTCTCCGTTGATCACAATGCCGTCATGACCGTCACTGGAGAATGGATCCAGCGCAACATCCGTCATGACCACCATCCCGGGACAGGCATCTTTAATGGCCCGGATGCTTTGTTGCATCAATCCGTCAGGATTAAGGGCTTCCTTCCCTTCTTTGTCTTTCAACTCTTCTCTGATTTTAACAAAAAGCAATACACTTTTGATTCCCATAGACCATAAAGACTTTACTTCTTTAAGGGTATAATCGAGAGAAAGACGATAATATCCCGGCATAGAGGGGATTTCTTCTTTATAATCCCGGCCTTCATTGATAAACAGGAGCGCCATGAGATCATCGGGAAGAATATTGGTTTCCTGCATCATCGCCCTGATGGCGGGAGATTGTCTTAAAATTCTGTTTCTTCTGTTCATAATGAGGATGATGTATAATTTTTTACAGCATCTACAAATGCTTTAGCGTTTTCCACCGGAATATTAGGTAAAATGCCGTGACCCAGGTTGACAATATATTGCTGTACCCCGAAAGCGTCAATCATATCTTTAACTTCTTTCTGAATCTGAGGAATGGGAAGCAATAATTTACACGGGTCCATATTTCCTTGCAGTGTCTTTACATTTTGGGTCAGTTCCCGGGCCAACTGAGGTTTGATGCACCAGTCGATGCCTATAGCTGAAGCAGAGGTTTGGCTTAACTCTCTCAGGGCATACCAACTCCCTTTGGGAAAAAGAATGACCGGAACTTTTTTACTGAGGCGATCAGATATTCTGACCAGATAGGGGAGGGCAAACTGTTTAAATTCTTCGGGTCCGAGCAGACCGCTCCAGCTGTCAAACAGCTGCACGGCATCCACTCCGGCTTTAACCTGTTCTTCCAGGTAAGTAATCGTTACTTCCGTAATTTTAGAAAGTAATTCATGGGCTAGCTCCGGTCTTGAAAAACAAAATTGTTTGGCCTTGTCAAAAGTTTTACTGCTCTTGCCTTCCACCATATAACACAAAATAGTAAATGGGGCCCCTGCAAAACCGATCAGTGGAACCCGGCCGTTCAGCTCTTGTTTGACCAGAGAAATCGCTTTGCTCACATATTCCAACTGCTCAACCGCCCCGTCAATTCTGAGGAATTCAATTTCCTGCCGGGTACTGACAGTGAAGGGTAGGAAAGGGCCTTTGTTTTCAAGCATCTGCACTTCCAGGCCCATAGCCTGAGGTACTACCAGAATATCCGAGAACAGGATTGCGGCATCTACCCCTAACTGATCTACCGGCTGAAGTGTAATTTCGCAGGCCAGTTCAGGGGTCTGAACCCGGGTGAAAAAATCATATTTTTCCCTCAGGGCAATGAAGTCGGGCAAATATCTGCCTGCCTGCCTCATCATCCAGACAGGGGGTCTGGAAACTTTCTCGCCTTTCAGCGCTTTGATCAACAGAGATTCGGAATCCATACCAAGTTATTTATGATAATATTCGAAAACTTTCTTCAGAACAAATGCCGTGCTGCTTTTTTCTGCGATGAGGATATTTTTATGCCCTTTTTTCTGCAAATGATCTGCAGTCGTCTTTCCGATACAAAAGGCGGGCATATTTACATGCAGAGGGTTGCACTGCAAAAAAATATCAACCTGCGATGGGCTGAAAAACATCACCCCTTCGTAAGGAATTTCTATCTTCACCGGCATCGGAGATTTGAAATACACCTTCTGCTCTTTGACCCTGACCCCGGCCTGCTGTAGTTGATCGGTCAATTCATCTCTTCTGAGATCGCTGCTTAAAAACAGAACCTCTTTACATCCCGAACGAATAATTTCAGAAGCCAGCCCGGAACCATCCGGAGCTTCTCCTATTACCTCAAACCCGGATTGCAAAGCTTGTTCCCGGGTGGCCCCGTGAATACAGAAACATTTTTTCTGTTGCTTCCGGAGCCTGTCTTCCCCAATCAGTCCGGAAATAGCTTTTACTGCGTGGCGGCTTGTAAAAACAACAGGAATCCGAGCGGTTTCTATGGTTTCCGCAACGGTTTTATCTTCTGTATAGACAATCTTCAGCAATTCAAAGTCCCAAATCTGCACACCCCGTTCTCCGGCCTGAGATTTATCAGCCGCATTTATGAACCGGGTGGATAAGATTTGAGTCATCGTTTTCATGATTTCATGATACCCTTAAGTTCTCTGACAATGGATTCCCCTCCGTGAGCCAGCAATTCAAAAGCGGCTTTTTTCCCTGCATCCTTGAGGTTTTCCAACGGAAATTCAAGAGATATTTCCGCTTTCCGAACTCCGTCCACGGAGAAAATATTTCCTTTAAAAACCACCCTGTCGCCCTTTACTTCAGCCAAAGCGGCAATGGGCATAGAACACCCGCCCATCAGGGTTCTTAAGAATTCTCTTTCAATGAATGTGCAATATGCTGTTTCCTGATGATTAAAAACACTGCAGACTTTTTGAGTATCGGTATCCTCACTTCTGCAAATTACAGCCAAAGCCCCCTGCGCCGGCGCCGGAAGCATCCAGTCAGGTTCTGTCCGGCAGGGAACCGGGAGATCAATTCTTTCGATTCCTGCCGAAGCAAACAATGCTCCGTCCCAATCGGGGTGGTTGTTTAATTTTTCAAGCCGGGTATTGTTATTTCCCCGTATCGGCACTACAATGTGCCCCGGGTAGCGGTTCAGCCATTGCGCTTTTCTTCTCAGACTACTGGTGGCAATAACAGCATGCTCCCTTTTTTCAGGATCAAAATCCGGATCTTTAAATACCAGGGAATCTTTCCGGTTTCCCCTTTCCGGAACGGAAGCAATGATAAGATCTTTAGGAAGCTGAACAGGCACATCCTTAAATGAATGTACCGCAATATCTATTTTGTTGAGGAGAAGGGCAACATCAAGCGTTTTGGTAAAAATGCCCTGAACCCCCATTTCATACAAAGGAGAGACAAGGTCAAGATCTCCTTCACTTTTTACGGGAACGAGTTCAGTCATCAGCCCTTGCCGGTTTAGCAGTTTTTCTACAAATTTTGCCTGCCACAAGGCCAACTGACTGTCTCTGGTGCCTATTCTGATTATTTTTTTCATCCTTACAACATACAATTTTTTGGACCGGATGAAACTCTTGATGAATTTATTTCCGCTTATTTTTAGATTTCAGCAGTTTAAAATCCATACCCGTTTCGTGCCGATGGCAAAACTCTTTGAATCGCCCGAGGATTACCTCCGGATCCATAGACTGATTATCTTTCAGATTCAGCACAAATTTTTGCATGGCCTTATTGACCAATACCTCTCTTGAAGCCTCATCCAATGTGGCAAGATAAGTACATTCACGGCTGGAATCGATAAACATTTGTTTCATTGTCACAATCTGATCCCTCTTTTTATAAAAAACGCGCCAATCCAAAAATTCAGCCATGTGTTTGTCTATGATTTCATGGGCGATGGGAACGTAAGTACTTCTTTTTTCAAAAGTTTCATTCAGAATCTGCGAAATAGTATCAATATCCAGTATCTCAATGTGAGCACGCTTAAGGCAATCCTGATGAATGGACCGAGGAACGGAGAGATCAAGGATCAGCAGAGGCTTATCCTCCGGAAGATCTTCCGGCATAAGCTTACGGTCATTTCCATTGGCACATAGAACGACTATGTTATAATCTTTTATGGAGGAAACTACCTCTTCGAAGGGAATTAATGAAAATCCCTCTGATTCAGCAATTTCCGCCGCCGTGGAATAAGTCCTGTTGGAAATGGTTAATTCAATATTCGGAAGATAATGCTTAATGTTTTTGGCAATATTGTTTCCCAGTTTTCCCATCCCGACCAGCAACGCCTTTGCGGAAGCTTCGCCAAACCTGTTCCGGATAACTTCAATGGCAGCATAGCTTGCGGATACCGTACCCCGGCTCAGATCGGTCTTCGTCTTGATTTCTTTGGAAGCCTGAATACACACATTGGCCATTCTTTCAAACACAGGGCCGAGCAGTCCGTTTTCTTTGGAAATTCTGCAGGCGTTCTTAAACTGACCGAGTATTTCATAGTCTCCCAATATTTGGGAATCCAGTCCGGAAGCCACGTTAAAGATATGCCTTATGGCATCTTCAGAAGTTTTAACAAATTTGTATTGATTGAATAATTCGACTGGCTGTTCGCAGATCTCGGTAATCATATTTTCTGCCTTACGAAAAGATCCGCTTCCGTATATCTCTGTACGATTACAGGTGCTTAATACAACAAAATCTTGAAAATCATATTGTTTTGCCAGCGTATTGCACTGCATTTGTTTCTCGGCACCCATCGAAAATGCACTCCTTACCTCAACATTTGCATTTTTGAAGTTTACCCCAATCACAAAAGTACTCTCCATGAATCTTACGATATCTTTTTAACGAGGTACAAAAGTAGTGCATTGGAATCTAAAACCCTACTTTACCTTTTGAAGAAAATGCTTTTAACGGATAAACCTTGTTTTGCCGGGTGTGTTTTATGGAGCGTATTCAAGAATAAGGTATAGAATACACCGGGTTTCCCATTTAAAATCCGAAGTGAGAAACCCTTGTGCACC
>JAQVSH010000114.1 GCA_028700615.1 Bacteroidales bacterium | reverse complement strand
GGGTTCATCTGCGGAACCGGTTAAGGTGACGGGGGTGGAAACAGCGGGGCCGGGACCGGGGTTTTCCTGCGGAGTACATGATGCAAGAACAAATGACAAAACACTTCGTCATAAAAATTTTACCGAAGTAACGGTTAGAAACCCGTGGGATACATTGAAAATACTTCAACGGTATCTGCTGGTAGCGCGGGATCAACCCTTGCCGGAGGATCTTCCCGAAGGAACGATTCTTCGCACCCCCATTCAGTCCATTGCCTGTCTTTATTCTGTTCATGCCGGCATGATTAGTCGGCTGAAATCTCTTGACCGGTTAAAAGCGGTTGCTGAACCGCAGTTTATCTTTCTGCCTGAAATACATGCCCGTCTTTCCCGGAAAGAAATCGTAAGTCTGGGAGAATCTGTAGATCTGGACATTGAAAAACTGATTGAAGTACAGCCCGAAGCGGTATTGGTTTCTCCTTTTGAAAATGCAGGATACGGAACCCTGACTAAGACAGGGATTCCCCTGATTGAATGTACTGATTATCTGGAAAATACACCTTTAGGACGGGCTGAATGGATCAAGTTTATCGGATTGCTTCTCGGCAAAGAAGAAGAAGCTTTTTTGGTTTTTGGAAAATCAGCGGAACGTTATGAGCAGATTAAAAGCAAGGCGATCAAGGCAATCCGGAAACCCACCATTTTTTCTGAACTAAAAACCGGTCAGGTCTGGTATGTTCCCGGAGGGAAAAGCTATATGAGTTGCCTTTTTAAAGATGCCGGAGCCCAATATTTATGGGAAGAAACTCCTGACACAGGCTCTATTCCCCTGGCCTATGAGGCCGTTTTTGAGAAAGCTTCGAATGCTGATTATTGGCTGATTAAATACGCCAATCAAAAAACAATGACTTATAAAGATCTGGTCTCCGATTTTGAGGGGTATTCTTTCTTTAGTGCTTTCCGAAACCGGAAGATCATTGCATGCAACACCGTCACATGCCATTATTATGAGGAGGGGACCCTTGAACCGGAAGTGATTCTTGCAGATTTGGTCCGGTTGATCCACCCTGAACTGACAGAAGAACATCAACCAATCTATTTCCAATGGATGGCAGAATAAAAACGAATTTCCGAAGGATATATCTTTTAACAGGACTGGCTATTCCTGTGGTGTTTCTTTTATGTCTGTTCTGGGGTTCTGTCCGGATTCCGGCAGAAGCGGTATTTCAGGTATTGACCGGACAAGAGGTTGAAAGACCGGCATGGGAATACATTGTCATCCATTCACGTCTCCCGCAGGCGATTACCGCATTGCTGGCCGGAGCCGGGCTTGCGGTTTGCGGTCTGATGATGCAAACCCTTTTTCATAATCCGCTTGCAGATCCGTCTATTCTGGGAATCAGTTCCGGAGCTAACCTGGGAGCCGCCCTTGTGCTTTTGTCCCTGGGAGGAGGCATCGGATCTTTTGGAAGCACCTCCTTCGGAGGACAGATTTCCGTGGTAATGGGCGCCCTGATAGGATCTTTTTTTATTCTCAGCCTGATTATCTGGTTTTCCGCCAAAATAAAAAACACCATTATGCTCCTGATCATAGGGGTAATGATCGGATATCTGACTTCTTCGGCCATCTCTATCCTGAATTTTCTCTCTTCAGCCCAGGGAGTTCAGTCCTTTGTCCTTTGGGGATTCGGCGATTTTTCAGGAGTATCCCTGAAACAGGTTCCGTTTTTTAGCATCAGCATGATGATCGGACTGATGCTGGCATTTTCGCAAATCAAAATGCTTGATGCCTTTCTCTTGGGGGAATCGTACGCGAAAAATCTGGGAGTGCACATTGTGACACACCGGATTGTTATTCTGATTTGTACCGGATTACTCACGGCGATTGTTACTTCCTTCTGCGGTCCGATTGCCTTTATCGGACTGGCAGTGCCGCATGTGGCAAGACTCTCGGTAAAAACCTCCAATCACAGAATTTTAATGCCGCTTTGCCTTCTGATGGGAGGGCTGTCCGCACTCTTGTGCAATCTTATATGTATCCTTCCCGGAACAAAGGGAATCCTCCCGCTCAATGCCATTACGTCATTGATGGGAGCTCCTATTATTCTGTATGTAATTCTGAATCAAAAAAAAATACAATATTTCCAATGATACGTGAAGAACCCGTCATACTCGGAGAAAATCTTTCGATCGGATACCTGCTGCAGGGGAGAAAATTCAAAGTCGTTCACGATCGGCTGAATTTTTCGCTTTTCAGAGGAGAATTAACCTGTTTGCTGGGATCCAACGGTACCGGAAAATCGACCCTGCTGAAAACCGTTGCCGGGTTGATCAAACCGCTGAACGGAAATCTGAAGATCATGGGAAAGCCTCTCTCCGCTTACCATGAAGAGGAAATGTCAAAGGTACTCAGCATTGTACTCACGGGCAGAACGCATGCCGGAGGCCTTTCCGTTTACGAAGTAGTGGCTTTGGGAAGATATCCCTATACCGGATATTTTGGAAAACTTTCCGACACAGATCATCAGATAATCCGCAACGTGCTAATAAAAACGGGAATAGAAAAGCTTTCCGGAGTATTGACAGCAGAACTCAGCGATGGGGAGAGGCAAAAAGTGATGATCGCTAAAGCCCTTGCCCAGGAAAGTCCGGTCATTCTTTTGGATGAACCCACCGCATATCTGGATCTGGCAAGCCGGATGGAAATTATGGATCTTCTCCATACCCTGGCTGCAAAAGAAAACAAGGCCATCCTGCTTTCCACCCATGATCTGGAAACCGCCCTGAAACTGGCGGACAGATTATGGCTTTTATCACCTGAAAATCCCTTGATTCAGGGAATTCAGGAAGACCTGGCCATACAGGGCATTTTAAGTAAATTCTTCACAAATTCCCGTATGGATTTTGACACGCTCACGGGAAGTTTCAGACTCAATTACGAAAACCCGGAACCGGTCTCCATACAAGGGAGAAAAGAAGATACTCACTGGATATCCAATGCGCTGGCCCGAAATGGATTTTGTACGGGAAATTTCGGAAAAGAAGCCAGAATCTCCATTGATGCACGGGAAGATCACCAATATATCCTCTCCCTGGAAGGAAAACCTGCAGGAGTTTTCACCTCTGTCGAAGACTTATTGCATGAAATGAACAGACTGAGATAAATGCCCTACAACCATTTGATCAGCGGGAAGTCCTGACGATGAGGCAATTCCTCATTTTTAGGAAATACCCTATATCCATAGTCAAAAGCCCCTGTCCTGTCTGAACTGATTTTCCCCCGAAATACCGTGTGGCCATTTTCTGTAGAATGAAATTCAAAGGCATTCACTTTGGCAATCTTCAGCTCATGATCCGCTTCCACCTGTTCGACCGCCACAAACTCCACACCTATTTCTTCAGGATTCAAATCCAGCAAATCCAGGGTAATATCAATAGTGTATGATTTTCCCAGCTTAACCACTCCCTGTGCAGGAGTTTCATGAGACAATTTAATGTCAACCAGTTCAATATCATCCCAGGTTCTCATGATACGTTTTTTCCACTTGGAAAGACGCTTTGCCATAGCAAAATCCGACTTTCGCATTTTTTCAAAACGCATCGCCTGGGGAATATAATATTGATTCGTATAATCTGTCAGCATACGGGTAGTGGTAAACCTGGAAGCGACCTGTGCAATGGAATTTTTAATATAGGAGACCCAGGTTTCCGGAACGCCCTCCTGATTGCGCTGATAAAAAGCAGGCACAATTTCATTCTCCAGTAACGCGTAGATCGTTTCGGAATCCAATTCATCCTGAAGCGCTTCGTCCTGATAGGTAATCTCTGCTTTCAACGCCCACCCGGATTCAGGTTTATATCCTTCATACCACCAACCGTCCAGCACGCTGAAATGAAGGACTCCGTTCATCACAGCCTTTTCTCCGCTGGTACCCGAGGCTTCCAAAGGCCTGGTGGGGGTATTCATCCATACATCCACCCCCTGCACCATAGAGGAGGCCAGATTCATATCGTAATTCTCCAGAAACAGAATTTTGCCTACAAATTCAGGACGTTTCGCAATACCGGAAATCATCTTAATTAGATCCTTTCCGGCTTTATCTGCAGGATGGGCTTTCCCCGCAAAAAGAAACTGTACCGGCATCCGGGGATTGTTGACAATGGCAGAGAGACGGTTCAAATCACTGAACAGCAGATGAGCCCTTTTATAAGTAGCAAAACGTCGGGCAAAACCAATGGTCAGTACTTTGTCATCAATCCGGTCCTTAACTTCAATTAAATATTTGATGTCATCCCTCTTATATCTCACATTTCTGGAGATACGCCAGTCCAAAATTTCAAAAAGTTTAGCTCTCTGAAGATTTCTCTGTTCCCAGATTTCTTTGTCCGGAATCTGATAAATGGTATTCCAAAAATCAGTATCGGTCTGATGTGTAATAAAATTTTCCCCAAACCGGGTTTCATAGAGATGCCTCCATTCTCTGGCCGTCCAGGTAGGATAATGGACTCCGTTGGTCACATAGCCCACATTTAATTCCTCCGGAAGATATCCAGGCCACATTTTGGAGAAGATGTTCTGGCTAACTTTTCCGTGTAACCAGCTGACCCCGTTAATTCCCTGAGAAAGATTAGCGGCCAGATAACTCATGGAAAAACGCTCAGAAGCATCATTTTCATTGATACGTCCCAACCCCATAAATTGTTGCCAGCTGATCTTCAATTTATCCGGATAGTGAGAAAGATACATGCGCATCAGGCTTTCTTCAAAAGAATCATGGCCGGCCGGAACAGGAGTATGCGTAGTGAAAAGCGTGGAAGATCTTACCAGTTCGAGAGACTCGCTGAATGAGAGCTTTTCTTTGCTGATATATTCAAATAAACGCTCCAGACCGATAAACGCAGCATGTCCTTCATTACAATGATAAACATCCGGGAAGATTTGCAACTTACGTAACGCCCTGATCCCTCCTACACCGAGCAACAATTCCTGTTTAAAGCGATTTTCTTCATTTCCTCCGTAGAGTTGATGGGTAACAGGACGATCCTGATCCATATTATCCTCATAATCAGTATCTAACAAATAAAGAGAAACGCGTCCTACCTGAGCTTTCCAGATACGGGCATACAAAGTCCGGCCTGGAAGAACAATACTGATAGACTGCCAAGTTCCGTCTTCATCGCGGACAGGTTGCACCGGAATCTTTGTAAAATCCTGTAATTCATACTGCTCAATCTGATCCCCTCCGGCGGCAATCATCTGTGTAAAATATCCGTAGCGGTACAGGAGTCCTACTCCGGTCATGGAGACATTCATATCACTGGCCTCCTTCAAATAATCTCCCGCCAGGATTCCTAAACCTCCCGAATAAATTTTAAGAGAGGAGTGAAGTCCATACTCCATACTGAAATAGGCAATTTCAGGACCGGCCTTTTCGGATTTATGCCGCATGTATTCCTGATAGTGCGAGTAAGTTTTCTCAAGACGGGCCATGAAACTTACATCACTGGCCAGAAATTGTAATTTTTCGTAGGAAAGATGTTCCAGAAATAGAATAGGATTTCTTCCGGCTCTTAACCATTCCTTACGATCAATAGATTCAAACAATTCAACCGCATCATAATTCCAGCTCCACCATAAATTCCGCGAAAGATCCTGCAGAGCGGAAAGCTCTTTGGGAATACTGGTTTCAACGAGAAGACGGCGCCATTTGGGAGTCATCTCCGCCCTTCGGTTAGCGATATTGGGAATTTGTTCAACAATATCTTTGGCAGGGGCCTGTGTAATCCGCAAATCAGACTTACTCAAAGCCACCTGATAGGCTTCACGGTAATAAGTAATAAAGTTTTTCCACAAGGCTATTCTGGAAACCTTAAAAGCATTGTCTCTGGCCTGATTTTGCTGTTCAGCGCTTAACGCGGAATATTTTCTGATGGCTCCGGACATCTCACGAATGACGGTTTCATCGTTGTCATCCCCTCGTTCTATAATTTCAATTGCATTTTCATAGACCGCATTATGCTCTTTAACCCATAAACCAAAACCGGCCAGCGTGGTCGTAATGGTTGGAATATGAAAAGCAACACTCTCCATGGGGGTATATCCCCAAGGCTCATAATAAGACGGAAAGACCGTTAAATCCAATCCGATGAGCAAGTCATAATAGGAAAGATTAAAAATACCATCGCTACCGTTAAGATAACTGGGTACAAACAT
>JAQVSH010000113.1 GCA_028700615.1 Bacteroidales bacterium | reverse complement strand
CAGTGGTTGGAACACCGAATTAATTGGCATGAAACCAGAGAAAATTATTATTTCCTGAAAGCGTTTTACTGCCAAAATAACATAATGCAGACTATTGATTAGTTTGCAAACATTTATAACTCATTGAAACAAATTAAAACCTAATAATAATGAAAAAGATTGTCTTTCTGCTTGCAATGGGATTGCTGTTGTTATACTGTCGCCCTGTGGATAATCCTGTTATTCCTTCTGTCAGCACAGGTACGGTAACCGATATCACCACCACAACAGCCACCTGTTCCGGTAATGTAAAAGCAGATGGAGGAGCCGCTATCACAGCCCGAGGCGTTTGCTGGTGCACATCTGAGAACCCCACAACTTCAAATTTTAAGACAACCGAAAATTTCGCTCCGAAAACAAAGGCAACAGATGGTGCAGGCCTGGGATCTTATATCGGCAATATCACCGGCCTTTCTCCTAACACGACCTACTATGTCAGGGCCTATGCTACAAACTCCGTGGGGACAGCCTATGGGGAGCAAAGAACATTTACTACAAATGAAGAACAAACACCCCTGTCTGTTACAACAGGTGAGGTCATTAATATTACTGCCACAACAGCGGACTGTTCAGGGAATGTAAATTCAGATGGGGGTAATAGCATAATTGCCCGTGGTGTTTGCTGGAATACTTCACACAGTCCTACGATTCTTGATTCGAAAACATCAAACGGGACAGGATTAGGTAGCTACACCGGTAACCTAACAGATCTTTCTCCTAACACGACCTATTATGTAAGAGCCTATGTCATGAATTCGGAAGCTATAGCCTATGGAGAACAAAAAGCCTTTACTACCAATCAAGGAATGCCTAGTGTGGTAACAGGTGAAGTAACAAACATGACTGCCACAACTGCGATCTGTGATGGTAATGTGACTGCTGATGGTGGCTCATCAGTAACTGCCCGCGGTGTCTGCTGGAGTACGTCTGAGAATCCCACGACCTCAAATTCCAAAACAACGGATGGTACCGGCTTGGGAACTTATACCAGCAATATCACCGGCCTTTCTCATAGCACAACCTATTATGTGAGAGCTTATGCTACGAACTCCGTGGGGACAGCCTATGGCGAACAAAAAACCTTCACTACCAATCACGAAATGCCTACAGTGGTAACAGGTGAAGTAACCAACATAACTACCACAACTGCGATCTGTGATGGTAATGTGACTACTGATGGTGGTTCAGCAATAATAGCTCGCGGTATTTGTTGGAGTACAACAGAAAATCCCACGACTTCAAATACCAAGACAACAAACGACACCGGTCTAGGAACTTATACCGGCAATATCACGGGCCTTTCTCCGAACACCACCTATTATGTCAGGGCATATGCTACAAATTCTCAAGGGACAGCCTATGGGGATGGGAAGTCGTTTACAACGCTTTTTACTGACTTTGAATACAGTTCATTCACCGATTCACGGGATGACAAAGTGTATATAACGGTGACAATAGGTGATCAAGTATGGATGGCAGAAAACCTGGCGTATCTGCCAAGCGTGGTTGGCCGAGCAAGAGAATCTTACACAGATCCATATTATTACGTTTATGGCTATGATGGCACAAGTGTGACAACAGCCAAAGCAACAGCCAATTACCAAACCTATGGCGTATTATATAACTGGCCTGCAGCGATGGCTTCATGTCCTCAAGGCTGGCACCTGCCGACTGATGCAGAATGGACAACACTTACTACTAATCTTGGAGGTGAATCTGTTGCCGGCGGAAAAATGAAAGAAGTTGGCACAAACCACTGGGAAGTTCCAAATGAAGGAGCTACCAATGAAAGTGGTTTTGCGGCACTCCCAGGCGGTTGTGTCAATAAAAGTTTTTATGACATAGGATATGGGGGGTATTTTTGGTCTTCTGCATATGATACTAGCGGTGGGTGGTATAGAAGTATAATTAATAACAATACTACTGTTGCTCGTAACAGAGAAAATATGAGTTTTGGTTTTAGTGTTCGTTGTGTGCAAGGGCATACTCTACCTATTGTTAACACAGGAGACGTTACCAATATCACGGAATCGACTGCCAATTATTCTGGTTATGTAATTTCAGATGGTGGTACAGCCGTCACTGCAAGGGGTGTATGCTGGAGTACATCTGAGAATCCCACGACTTCAAATTCAAAGACAACAGATGGTACCGGCCTGGGAGCCTACACCAGTAATCTGACCGGTCTTTCCCCTAACACCACCTATTATGTAAGGACTTATGCCACAAATTCAGAAGGTACGGCCTATGGGGAACAGAAGTCATTTCGAACATACGATACGTTTACAGATTCCCGTGATGGCCATGTCTACTATTCTGTAACTATTGGTTCACAGGTCTGGATGGCAGAAAACTTAGCGTATTTACCTGCAGTAATTCCACCTTCTTCTGGATCCTACGTTGAGCCTTACTATTATGTTTACGGCTATGAAAGTGCAAATGTTTCAGCGGCTAAGGCAACAACTAATTACAATACATATGGTGTTTTATATAACTGGCCGGCAGCTATGACTGCATGTCCTGAAGGCTGGCATTTACCCAGCGATGCGGAATGGAAACAATTGGAAATGTACCTGGGGATGACGCAGGAGCAAGCAGATGACACATCTTGGCGCGGTGGTACAAATAATGAAGCTGGCAAAATGAGAGAAGCAGGAACAGCTCATTGGGACAGTCCAAACGAGGATTCCACCAATGAAAGTGGTTTTACAGCACTTCCGGGTGGTTATCGCAATCCCTCAGGATTCTACATGATTGGTAGCCGCGGCAGATGGTGGGGTTCTACTGAGAACGGTACAGATTCCGCTTGTAGCCGGAGCCTGGACATGGGAAGAAACGACGTAAGCAGGGGTTTCGAGGATAAGGATAATGGGTTATCTGTTCGTTGTGTCCGGGATTAGTGTTAATTTATTTGACTATTAGGCTATTTGTTTATTTTTTGCACAACAATATTAAAGCATTCAGATTGGTGAAGTTGTTATTGTCTTGTCAGGCACTGTCGAAACCTTTGTGTAAAGGATAATAGTTTTAGTTAACGCTTAGAGATTTTCGTAGATAGAGCCGGGAAACCAGACAACGCCATCCGCTCTACACTTGCCGCAGGCGGAGCCTGGGGCGGGAGGGTTTAATTGCAGTGTGGGTTGTAAGAGGCAGGCGGAGAGGTGCAGCGGAGTGTCCCGGAGGTTGCGGAAGCCATGGAAGCCATGGAGTGGCTGGAGCGCGAACCGTTGGGATACGGAGCGGAACCTGTCTTTTTCCACAAATGCGGCATCGAAGGATATGCTGGTGAGTGGTATGGAGTGCAGGAACACTTTCGTACCAGATGGGTACAACGCTATAGTAATTCCGGAATAGCAAATAAAGTTTTTCACCCCAATGGATTTTCTTTTTTAAAGAAATGATTTGAAAATAGTTGAATAAATACTATTTTTACATCCATCTGTTCCAGAAATAGTTACATTGTTCACATGCCCGTACATAAAGTCAGTGTTTTTGACATTTGTCAATCAAGGAATTTACTTTTTCACCTTGCCTTAAACCAAAGTAAGGCAAAGCAGTGTAGTGCCGGTATCTTGAGGTATATAGCTTACCAGATTTCAGAATTCATAGCCGAAGATTACGAGGGTGTAGATTACATTCATTGATTCTATGAGTAAGTTATGCAAAACTTTAAAAATCCACAATAACGATAGATATGCAAGTAGATAAAGAAGCATTTGAATATGCAATTAGTAAAATTGATGACGGTAATATTTTTGAAATTTTCGGTATTGATTTTTTAGTAGCAGTTATGAGTTATACATTTATTCCTGTGGGTCGCACAAAGGACAAAGGAATTGATGGATTCCAACACATTTATACAAGAAATGATAGTCATAAGCATATTTTTCAATTATCTACCGAATTAGACCACGTAGGGAAGATATATGGGACTATAAAAAAACTAAACGAGAATAGTATTGAATTTGACAGACTCGTTTATGTTACAAATAGAAAAATTAATAACGCAGAAAGCTTTATTGATAAAGTGTTTGAAAAAACAAAAATTCCATTGGCAATTTATGATATCAGATGGTTTTCTACCCATAGTAACCAAAGTGAACAAACAATTAAAGCTTATCAAATCTTTGTTGATACATATCTCCATGAATATTCAAAGCCAGGAAGGTACCAAACAGTTGCCAACTTAGATACAGATTCAAGGTTATATGTTTTTCTAGGTCAACAATTTGATAGCAAACGAGATGATTTAAAACTAGACGATTTATTGGCTGATACTTTAATACTCTATGCCTTAGAGGGAACAGACCCAGATAAGAAGAATCTAAAAAGTGATGTTCAAATAAAAGATTCAATAAAAAAATACTTGAAATTTGACCCACAGCTTCTAGATAGTAAGATTTCTGAAAGATTAATTGCTTTATCGACAAAACCCAGAAAAATTAAATATCATACTAAGGAGCAAGGATATTGTTTGCCATATGAAACAAGAGTAGAAATTGCTGAAAGGAATTTGAAAGACGAAGCATTATTTTATAATTTCTACAGTCAAACTCAAGAAACTATAATAAAATATTTTTCTGATGTTGATGTTAAAGTAAAGGATGTAGAAGCTTTAATAACAAAGGTTTTTAATACTATATTTCTAAAGCAAGGCTTAGAATTTTCGAATTTTGTTTTAATGGGTGATAGCCATTCAGTGATAGAACAAAATCTGAATGATGTAATAAATCTTGCAGTTGATGAAAGTAGCGTAATACTTACGAATAAGGAAAAAGTTAAAACGGCGCTTCATTTAGCTATTCGAGATATTGTCTACAATGGAACAATTGAGCAACGAAAATTCTTAAAAAGCTTATCAAATTCTTACTTGATGATGTTTTTGTTGCAGTGGGAGCCCAAGTTGTCAACTTATTTTCAAACATTAGCATCACACTTGAAAGTATTTGTTGACAATTCAATAATAATCCCTGCACTTTCAGAGTTTTTTTTAGATGAAGGAAATAGAAGACATTGGAATTTATTGACAGGCGCAAAAAAAGCAGGTATTTCCATGTTTATTAATGAAACCTTATTGAGTGAATTAGAATCACATTTAAAAATGGTTAGAAACAAATATTATATTTCGTTCTATCAAATGGAGGATTTTTATCTTAATGACGAATTTGAATTACTGTTTATCGATGAGATATTAATACGTGCTTACTTTTATGCTAAGAAAAAGGGTCAGGTAAAAACCTTTGATAAATTTATAGACTCCTTTGTAGATCCAGAATTAAAAACAGTAAAAGAAGAATTGATAATATATTTAAAAGAAATGTTTGGGATAACCTTTATCTCGAATGAAATGTGGGATATTAAAGTAAATGAAGAAGAAAAATTAAAATTAGCAGAAGTATTAAGTTACAAAAAAGACAATAACATTAAAGCAGAAAATGATGCAGAAATGATTTTGACTGTATATTTTCTACGAAATAAATACGGAGAAACTTCTGATAGTGGTATTTTTGGTTATAAGACATGGTGGCTTTCAAAAGATACATCTACTTATCGGGCAGTATGTGAGTGTTTTGGAGCGGATAAATATCCAGTTAGTTGCTATATAAGACCAGATTTTATCTATAACTACATAGCATTAAAACCTACTTCAGAAGAGGTGAACAATGCTTATAATGAAATCTTCCCGACAATGTTAGGAGTAAATTTAAGTTACCACATGCCAAAAGAAGTTTCAGAAGCTGTACAAGAAAAAATAAAAGAATATCATTTAAAACCGCCAGTAAGAGTAAGACAAACATTACGTATACTGGCTGACCGTCTTAAGTCTGATCCATCATTGAAAAACAGGCATTCTGTTGAACTGTTTCTTGACAATATATTAAGCAAATTAAAGGATGTTGTATAAAAGCCTATGCATAATATCGAGTATAAAACAGAGGGGTTAAATTGGTTAATTCAAGCGTTCTGCCCCGAATGGACGTTTGTACCGGCGGATAGGAACTCAGGCCGCAATCCTTAACGTTTAATACACTCAAGCCGTTATAGCCACCTATTGAAACTAGCCGGAGCCTGTGGGATGGGTGCGGCTTTGCCGCTCCGCTCTCTTTTGGGGAAAGCGGAGAAAATGGGGAGCAGTCCGGAGGGCTGCGTATTTTATTCGCTTGACACAAAAGGGGGACGGCCCTATTTGCACATAATCTGGGTTATGTTTCGCAGCGAAGC
>JAQVSH010000112.1 GCA_028700615.1 Bacteroidales bacterium | reverse complement strand
TTTTGATATTGCTGAATATAAAAAAGCGGAGATTCTTTTATTGCATGTTATGAATTCTCCGGGGGTTTGGGGAAAACTTTTTGGAGACAGACGAGCTCAATTAAAAGTTGAACGGAAATTACAGTTAGTGGTTGAAGAATGGTCAAAATTAGGTAAAAAAATTTCTTATAGCGTAAAGAAGGGGGTTCCGGCTAAAGTGATTCTTTCGGTTTCCGATTCATTAAAAACGATGGCCATCATCATGGTAAAATCTGACTCCAATGAAGAAGAAGAACTTTTAAGTACAACCGCAAGGACTGTCATTTCGGGAGCATCGTGCCCTGTTATTCTGATTCCGGGACATCATATTTCAGGATCCTGGAAAATTGAAAATATTGTTTTGCCCATGGATCTCAGTTTGGAAATTCCTGAAACACTTGAACTTCCCTCTGAGACATCAAATCTTGTGGGGAATGCTATTCTCTTAGGCCGTTATTTTCATTCTCCGGTTCACTTAGTAGGGGTTGTATCCGGAGGTGTTACGGTGGAAAAAAGTAATCTTTATAAAAGAATAGAGAAGGTTCATTCTGTCATAGAATATTTCGGTGTTACATGTACATCTGCAACTTATGCCAAATCGCAAAAGAAAATATCCGCGGTGGTTCTGGAACATGCTGAAAAAGTGCATGGGGATCTGATCCTCATCAAGCCTATACAAAAGGCTCAATTTTCAAAAAATCAAATAGGACAGACTGCAGAGTCTATCCTGAATGAATCTTCCATCCCGGTACTGACTTTTTCTGTTAAGGCGATGCATAAACTTCATCAGATGGTTCAGTTCATAGATCCTTTTTCTTTGATGGGTAAAGAGGAAGAAATCTCTGACAGAAGATTTAAAAAACTGATCAATCTTTACGATAAGTTTCATATAAATAACTAATGAACTTAATCTAATCGACTCCTCATGCAAACTCTTCGTATACCCGCGATTCTGCTTTTTTCTTTGCTATGTGTTTCTGCATATTCTCAAAAAAATCTTGTACTGATTTTTGGGAAAACGGTCACTTATTATCATACCTCTATCCCCCGCGGGATGGATCTTTTAAAGACCGATCTTGAAAAAGAAGGCATTATTGCTGACACAACCCGTGATGCGGGTGTATTTACCCGGGAAAATCTCAAAAAATACAAAGCTGTGGTTTTTATGAATACCACCGGAAATGTGCTTAACGAGGAGCAGGAAGCTGCTTTATACCAATATATTATGAAAGGAGGCGGATATGTGGGAATACATGCGGCCACCGATACTGAATATGATTGGCCTTTTTACGGGAAATTATCCGGAGCTTATTTTAAAACACATCCACAGCAACAAGACGCGATCATCAGGATTACAGATAAGACGCATCCGGCCACTTCTTTTTTGCCGACAGATTGGAAGAGAAATGATGAGTGGTACGATTTTAAAGGACTCAGTCAGGATATGCATGTCTTGGGCTCTCTCGATGAGTCCACTTACAAGGGAGGTTCTATGGGTGAAAATCATCCTTTTATTTGGTACCAATATATTGGAAAAGGCCGTTCTTTTTACACGGGAGTGGGGCATCGGGATGATAATTTTGAAGAACCTTTGGTCCGTAAACATCTAACCGAGGCGGTTAAGTGGTCAGCTAAAATCATAAAATAGAATGATAAAAATTAAATCTGTTTTTACGGCAGCTTTTCTTGCTATATTGTGTTGTTCCTTAACAGCTCAGGAAAATATTGTAAAATTATGGCCCGGGAATATTCCGGGAACCATTGAAAATTCTTCTTATCCTTCAGAAAATGTGGCTTCCCGGGGATGGGTTGTTAATATTTCTAATCCTACGTTGTTGGTTTATGCTGCCTCCGGCGAAAATAACAAAGGAACTGCCGTGGTGATTTGTCCCGGCGGGGGATATGCCGGTGTGGCTACCGGTATTGAAGGGGTTCCTTTAGCTGAATGGTTTAATTCATTAGGAATTTCCGCATTTGTGCTGAAATATCGTCTGCCGAGTGATGCTATTATGAAAGATAAGTCCGTGGGGCCTCTTCAGGATGCACAGGAGGCCATACGGTATGTCAGAAGAAATGCTTCGCGATGGGAAATTAACCCTTCAAAAATAGGCATTATGGGGTTTTCTGCAGGAGGACATTTAGCTTCTACCGCTTCAACCCATTATGATGAGTTGGTTTATCAACCTTCTGACAATACAAGTGCAAGGCCTGATTTTTCCATTCTGATATATCCGGTGATTTCATTTGATGCTGCGATAACTCATCAGGGAAGCAAAGACGCCTTAATCGGAAAAAATCCTTCTGATGAACAGGTAAAACGATTTTCCAATGAATTACAGGTTACAAAAGATACGCCACCGGCTTTTCTGGTACACTCAGCCGATGACACAACCGTACCTGTCCAAAACAGTATTTCCTATTTTTCTTCACTTAAGAAATTTAATATCCCTGCAGAACTTCATATTTATGAAAGCGGAGGACATGGATACGGGATGGGAAAAACTAAAAATTCTGAATCTGCATGGTCTGTTGCCTGTAAAAAATGGCTTCAAACAAGAGGTTTACTATAATTAAAAAAATAATGAGATCTTTAATTTTTCTGGGAGCATTTGCTTTAATCTCTTTTTCTTTATCTGCCCAGACAGATACAATTCAATTATGGCCTGATGAAATTCCGGGAGCTATTGAAAATATGTCTTATCCTCCGGAAACTCTCATTACCAAAGACTGGGTAAGGGTGGTCAACGTTTCAACGCCTGCATTATGGGCATTCCCGGCTTCCGGCGAAAACAACAAAGGTGCTGCTGTAGTCATTTGTCCCGGCGGGGGATATGAGGGCGTCGCTATCGGTCATGAAGGTGTTGATGTGGCTAAATGGTTTAATACATTGGGGATTTCCGCATTTGTGCTGAAATATCGTTTGCCGAGTGATGCCATTATGAAAGATAAGTCCGTGGGGCCTCTTCAGGATGCACAGGAGGCCATACGGTATGTCAGAAGAAATGCTTCGCAATGGGGAATTAACCCTTCAAAAATAGGCATTATGGGGTTTTCGGCCGGAGGACATTTAGCTTCTACCGCTTCAACCCATTATGATGAGTTGGTTTATCAACCTTCTGACAATACAAGCGCAAGGCCTGACTTTTCCATTCTGATTTATCCGGTCATTTCCTTGGATCCATCCATATCTCACCGGGGATCCGGATATAACCTAATCGGGAGAAATCCTTCTGATGAACAGGTAAAACGATTTTCCAATGAATTACAGGTTACAAAAGATACACCACCCGCTTTTCTGGTACACTCAGCCGATGACACAACTGTACCAGTCCAAAACAGTATTTTCTATTTTTCTTCACTTAAAAAATTTAATATCCCTGCAGAGCTTCATATTTATGAAGGCGGAGGGCATGGATATGGAATGGGAAGGACTCAAAATTCGGAGTCATTCTGGACAGAAGCCTGTAAAAAATGGCTTCAAATGAAAGATTTTATGTAAATAAAAAGGGGACTGTGAAGGTCCCCTTTTTATTTATACCAATCATTTTCTTATTTATCTGAGATCTACGTTGGTGGGATTGCCGCTGACTCTGATATTACTAGCTCCGGCCTTTCTTCCGATGATGGATTTTTTCGCATTTACTGATGCTGAAGAGGCTCCCGATGCTTCCGCGTTGATATTTTCACAGATAAAACTTTCTGCAGCAATACGGGAAGCGCCGTTGGCTTTGGCCTTCATTTCCACGCATGATCCGCTGATATCCAGATGGGAAGCTCCGTTGACAGAAACTTCTGAAATTCCGGTTTCTACAGTAACAATAGCCTTAGAAGCTCCTCCAATGTTCATATTAAAATCATCAGTGATGATTTTACCATTCATATCTACTTTTGAGGCTCCCCCGATCCTGATGTCACAATGCTTAAGGTTAAGTGGCGAAGAGGTTTCAAACTTAGAAGCGCCTCCGACATTTAACTTCCACTGATCAGTTTTCATGGCTCCGTTCCAGATCATTTTTGAGGCTCCGCCCATTTCTACAGACGTAAGATAATCTACGGTAATATAAGCTTCCAGCGTATTGTTATTCCATCTGAAGTGAGAGGGTTGATCCAGAAGATACACTCTGAGGACTCCGTTATTGACTTCAGATTTACAATACTGCATCATGTCCTTTGATGCCCTGATTTCCAGAGAGGCCTTTTTACCGATTTCTACAGTAACTTTGTAAGGTCCGCTGATTATAAGTTGATTAAAATCAGACACATTACGTTTCTCTGTGAGGACAGATTTGTCATCAGAAACGATTCCAAAACAGGTTGCTGTCACTAAGAGCAACCCCGCAAGTGAAAATAAAATTGATTTCATAGTTTTCGGTGTATGTATTTGTTCTTTAATGTAAATACGAAGGTTCATTTTTTTTGTTGCATCCAAAGGAGTATTTTTATTAACTTGCCTTCCAATTACAATATTAATTTCACTGAAATAATCACATCATGCACTTAAAAATCTACACTTTTATATTCAGTTTGTTTTCCATGTTAATTTTTTTCTCCTGTACATCACGTGATCTTGATGTAAAACCAAGTGACACTGCATATAATACTGAGAATACAGATCTTCTTTACCAGAAATCTATTATCAATACCCTCCTGGCCGGAGTTTATGATGGGGAAACCACTTTCGGAGAGTTGAAACAATATGGTGACTTTGGCATTGGCACATTTGATAAATTAGATGGTGAAATGGTGGGACTGGACGGCTCTTTTTACCAGATTAGGGCTGATGGAAATGTATACCCTGTTCCGAATTCCATGACGACTCCTTTTGCTTCTGTTACTTTTTTTGAATCCGATCAGATAATTACTCTTTCCGACTCTATCCTTTACCCGGATTTATGTTTGTATATTGACAGTCTGGTACCTACGCTTAATTTACCTTATGCCGTGAGGATTGACGGTACTTTTAGAACGTTAAAAGCCCGGAGCGTCCCTCAGCAGTCAAAGCCTTATATTCCTTTGGTAGAAGTGGTTGAGAAACAGCCTTTGTTTTCTTTTGAAAATGAAAAGGGCTCTTTGATAGGATTCAGGCTTCCTGAATTTTTAAAAGATGTCAATGTACCGGGGTATCATTTTCACTTTATCACAGAAGATAAAACCCGCGGGGGACATTTGTTGGATTGTGTCTTGCTTGAAGGTAAAATTTTGATTGATCACACTCCGGATCTGGAGATCTCTTTGCTGGAACAGGATGCTTTTTATCAATTACCTTTGGATGAAGACAAAAGTGAAGAATTAGAAAAAGTTGAAAAATGATTTTTAATGGTTCCCGTTGAACTTCGTTTGAACGTTTTTTCTCTGCTTATTTTATTGGGGGTATTTCAGGGTTTTTTTATCAGTTATTTTTTACTGAAAAAAGAAAATCGAAAATTATCCCGAAATATTTATTTGGGTCTGTTTGTATTGACCCTTTCTTTGGTTATTCTGGAAATTTTATTGAATTATACCGGGTTTATCGTACGGATTATTTGGTTTGATAATTTTGCCGAACCACTCAATTTTGCCATTGCGCCTTTATTATACCTTTATATTATTTCCGGTCTTCACCCGGAGAAGAGCGTTGCATACAAACCTCATTTTATTGTATTTAGTTTATATCTCATTTATAGCTTTCTCTATTTTATACAATCTGACGGATATAAATTAGATGCTTACTATTCAAATTATTCCCCAAAATTAGCTTCCGGTGCATATCAGGCCCTCTTTGATCCTGATCCACTCCATCTTCGTACTTATATTTATGAAATCACTTTCGTTCAATTTGTCGTCTATATTGTATTGTCCATCAAAGCAATTTCAGAAGAGCTCCACAAAAAAGGAATTTCTTTTTTCCGCTCAAAAGGCCATGAACTCCTCAGATACAGAAATAGTATACTTCATTTTGTTGTCATAACCTTGATTATCATTGGCGTGAAAATTCATTTCGGCCGGGATATCGGGGACTATTTCATTGCCAGTTACGGAGCTTTTATACTTTATCTTACCAGTATTTCCATTGTGAGCCGTTCCAGTTTTTTTTCTGAACTCTCTGTGGAAAATACCGAAAAATATAGGAAGTCTTCTCTTGAAGCATCAGATACAGAGGATATCTTGAGAAAACTTGAGGACTTTGTACGAAATGAAAAATATTATGCCGATAATATGGCTTCATTGCCTGATTTAACCGGGAAAATAGGAGAGACTTCTCACAAAGTTGCTCAGGTCATCAATGAAAAATGTGGTATGAATTTT
>JAQVSH010000111.1 GCA_028700615.1 Bacteroidales bacterium | reverse complement strand
CAGAATTAACGATGATCAGCATCAGTATGGTCTGGTACTCCACATCATCGGAGATCCCAAAAAATATGGGCGCGTTTATGTCGGAACCCATGGGAGAGGAGCTGTTTACGGAGATCCTGTAAGAAAATAATCACATTATAACATTATCACATAAAACAATTTACCAATTTTCTATAGTAAAAAAGGCGGCACCGGATTCCCGGATGTCGCCTTTTTTAATGTCTGCCGTAACTACGGACTGTTTTTATTAGCTTCTTAAATTTAAATGTGCAGCCCTGGTTAATTATAATTTATTAAAAACCACGTTGTTGAAATAACCTTTCTCTACGATGCTGTCCTCGTGGGAGCACATGAAAAGTCCCACATAACATTCTTCGGGAAGTGTGATTTCAAGTTGTCCGTCAGCCTTTTCCGGAAGACTTCCCTTCCCTGTTTTGATGCTTACAATATTTCCTTTTCTTTCAAGATAAATCTGATCGGGAGCCTTGTTGGCTGAAACTATTTCTGCCGTAATACTGTCCGTCTCTGCACGGTATTGCAAAGAGGTCAGTCCATCCCCGTGGATGGCTACGTCGGCATATCTGGAACCTGCATCCAGACTCTCACGGATCATAATCCCCATTTTACGGTGCGCATTGACCCCTTCCCCTTCGAAAGCAATGTTTGCAGACATACTAAAATCTCCGGAAACTTTTTTCCATACCATATGGAAAGCATCCGTATTTGCCCATAAATTCAGACCGGCAGCTTCCATAGTATATTGTCCTGATTGAGCATCAAATACTACCGAGCCCGGGAACTTGCAATCTCCGATATCCCCTGATCCTTCAAAAATGGATTCTTTCGGGCTTTGACAACTGAAAGTACTGATCATCATCAGTCCGCTCAGTATGAAAAAACTGATTTTTTTAATAACTTGTTTCATACATTTAAGATTAGGTTAGTTATAGGTAAATATACGCATTTAGGCGCGTAAAATTTATCTATTTTTCTATCTAAATCCATACCTTTCGATCTATAGGTATGTTTTGTTTTAAATACAAGTTCTTATAAACTAACCTCAATCATTGATTCAAATGAAAAAAATTGTTGTACTGATGAGTGTATTGCTGATAGTGATATCAGTGAGCTGTTTCGGTCAGGAAAAAATTCCGGCTTCAGAAAAAAAAGCGATCATTGAACTTCGGGATCAGATTGTGCAGGATTTAAATGGAAATCTGCTTCCGTTCTGGAAAAAATACTCGGTAGATCCCAACGATCCCAATCAGGGATTTTACGGGGGAATTGCCATGGATGGCACCGGGAAAGCCAATGCAAAAAAACACAATGTCCTTTTTGCCAGATATCTCTGGACCTATTCATCTGCATACCGCATTTTTAAAGACGAAGAATCCTTAAAACTGGCTCACAGGGCTTATAACTATCTCTCAAATTACTTCTGGGACAAAAAGAATGGGGGCGTTTTCTGGGAACTCAATGCGGATGGTTCTGTTTCGGACTCCAGTAAGATGTCATACGGGCTCTCCTTTGCCATGTATGCTTTCTCCGAATATTACAAGATAACCAAGAATGAAGAAAGCCTGGAAAAGGCCAAAACAATATTCCGCTTGATGGAAAAATATGGCTTCGACAAAGAAAATGGCGGCTATATGGAAGCTTTTAAAGCCAATTGGACCTTTGTAGAAGGAAAAGGAATGGCTGGACGTCAGGCTAAGTCCATGAATACCCATCTTCATATCTTGGAAGCCTATACAAATTTATACAGGGTATGGCCGGATGCTCAGCTCAAACAACAGATGTACGGTCTGATTGATATGTTCTGGAAACATATTTTGAATACTCAGACCCATCATCAGGAACTATACTTTGCCAAAGACTGGACGGTGAGCGGAGAATATGATTCATACGGACATGATATCGAGTTTTCCTGGTTGTTTGATGAAGCTGGTAAGGTGCTGGGAGATAAAGCATTGATTAAAAAAATCCAAGACGAGTCAGTCAAAATTGCCGCCACACAGTTGGCCGAAGGCATGAATGCTGAAGGAGCCATGATCTACGAAAAAGAAGGCGCCAACAATTATCGTAAAAACATTTCCTGGTGGGTTCAGGCCGAAGCTATTGTTGGCTTTCTGAATGCATATGAAATCTCCGGGGATAAGAAATTTTTAGATGCGGCAACCGGTGTCTGGAACTATATCAAAGCCCATATGATTGATAAACAATACGGCGGATGGATCCCCGACCTGACTCCGGAAGGACTGCCTAAAGCCAATTCCATTAAAGCAGACGGATGGACATGTCCCTATCACAACAGTCGTATGGGGTTTGAGGTGTATGAACGTTTCCACGCATTGAAATAGTCTGCATCCATCCGAAAGGATCAAGCAGAAGGATATACGCATTGGTTCATCCGAAGGGATCAGTCAATGGATTTACGCATCGGGTCGGCTCAACTCGCTCCATTCGCAGAAAACGAGAACACTCCTCCTTTTAGTCAGTGCGCAGCACTGACTAACGTCGTCAGGCAGCTCTCGTTTTCTAAGCTCAGGAGCTTCGTCTCGCTATTTCGCCCCTTGCGAACAAATCCTTTTGCCTGATGCCTTCGGATGATATTACATTGTCCGATCCTCCAGAATCCCCCGCTGATCTACTGTTCGATTCCTCTGTTTCTGAAAGTGCTCTTTTCGTTGTTCTTAGACCCTATTCAATACATTGATAATCATATATATAGATAAGTTCAGGGTACGGTGAAAAGGCGGCTTGTGAGAAGGTTAGTTTAAGTCGTAATAGACTACATCATAATATTCGGCATGATGATCCCCGATTGTGTTTTGAATGCAATAAAACCTGTTTAATTTTTCGTCAATAAATATTCCTCTGAAATCATTTTGTACAGCATAAGATGATATTAAATTACCCTCCCAGTCCATCTTTAAAAGGAAATCGGTTTCGGTTTGTGTAATTTGGGGTGCACGTTCCTTTTTCCCCCATATACGTCTGATTATGTAACAGTATTTCTCTGTGGGGAAAATCAAATATATCCCGGCAGATTCTTCACTGGTGTCAAAGAGCTGATCTTTCACAGGGGGAATATATTTCTTAGAAAAACAAATGATTTTTTTTCGTTCACCCTGTGTGTCATATACTTGTATCATATCCATCAGCGTTGTTCCCATGATGATTTTCCCTTTGGATTCATTTATTCCAAGACGAGGGGTATAAAAAGCGCTTTTATATATTTCACCAATACCTGAGACTTCGGGGAAATAATTGATGCCTATGCTTTCTCCGGTTTTTCGATGATGAATAAAAAACATTTCATTAGCAGATATGCTTTTTGCGACCAAAAAGTTATGGGTTAGATTGATCAATGCGATTCTATAAAGAATATTCGGAGAATTTGAAACATCATGGAGTACAAAACCTTTTTCCGGCATTTTTAAAGAGATTGCCATTAATCTGCCCTGATTGGTATCAAAAAAATACAATGAATCTCTGTCAAGAGCGTACTGTTTATTGGCAACAAATTCAATTCGCATCACTTCTCCAGGACCATTTCCAACCATTCCAAAATAACCGGCAGGTTTTTTTGTGTTGAGGTTATAGACGGCACCGCAGGTATCCTCTTTTGAAAACAATAAAACAGCCAATGAATCTTTAATGGCAAGATCATATGGCAGTTTATTTTCAAATCTCAATACCGGTTTGGGATTGGATAAAGGGGTTGAAAGAGAAAGGTCTATATAGGGATAATCCGGTTGTTTTGCACAGGAGAACAGAATGACTCCCAATCCGAAAAAAAACAATCTTTTTTTCATCCTTGTTTGTGTTTAACGAACATACTCGTTTTATTACTCTGAGTGTACCTCGACCTTGTCCAAGCGGTTGATAATCAATGGTGCGTTTTCTGAAATCAAAAATTCAGATTTAAATCCATGTCTGATTATCAGTCTGTTGGACAGAACCGAGGCACACTACGTTTTTAATCCCGCTTATCTTTTTGTTACATCATAGAACGTCTCCTGATAGCCGATGTCTCCGTTTTCGGAGATAGCTTCCACGATGACCTGCATGTCTCCGGCGTTATCGGCATTGTAAAAAGCGGCGGAGGTTTTGCCTAAACTATCTGTTTTGAGCGTGGGATTCCAATATACCAGAGCCCGCAAGTCAGGAACCAACCAGTCTTTGGGTTTAAGAGCCTCATATTTTGGAGCATAGAATTCACGGGGTGTTGAAAATACGGGAATTGCAGTTTTCATGATGCCTTCTGATCTTCCGGCGCCGAAGAGACCTTTTCCACCCTTAGTATATATTGCAACAACGTCTCCTTCTGCCGGCACCTCGAAGGGACTTACATTAGGCTTTGCTTCAAGAAAAAGTTTTGAGAAATTCTTGGCATTTTCAATGACTTCAAAACTTATTACCTCACTGGGCGGAATGTTCTGAATCAGACGATAATCATGAATTTGAACGGGAATAGCATCAATGACCACCAGTGTGATGATATCCTTATCCTCTCTCACTACCGGATGTAAAATACCGTTCATTGATCGTTGAATCTTTATCTGCGGGAAGTTGTACATCAGGACACTGTATAATCCAAAGGACCATTTTTCTTCTTTGGCCAGGATGTCCTGCCCGTCAATGACCAGCTTGGGTTTTCCATATCGCTCGGCGACCTTTGTTCTTTCGGGGGTCATTTTGTATCCTTTTACGATGACTTCCTCCAGCAGGATCGTTCCTTGAGAAAGTTGAAATGTTTCCTCCGCGTTTTTCTGGGAGAGGTTTTTTTCTACAATAAAACGAACCACGCTGTCGGCTTTTTCAATCGTCTTTACCTGGTTAAATAAAACTTCCGGAGCTTGTGTGTGATTCATGGTAATATGGTAATCTTTTTTCTTTCCTGATCTTCCGGAGCTTTGAATCAGGATGTTAAGGTTTTTGCCAGATTCATCGTCTATAGTAAAATCAAATCCACCCAGACTGTCGGTGTTTTGGACATAAACCGCCGGCTTCTTTCCGAAGGTCATGAGGGTCAACCCTGCCTTTTTTCTCTTGTGACTGAATAACAATCCGCTTACGCGTCCTGACACAGAGAGATTGGTTTCGGGTTGGTAAAGAATGCTATCGGATGGTTTGGCATAATGATACCTGCGCCAACCCTGAGTGAGCATCAGGGCATCCAGATCCGGGTAGCTGTTCTGATCGGGATGAAAGTAAGACCCGGGATTTTCAATGGACCCTTTCAATTCAGAACTTAACAGGAAATAAGAAAGGATATTTTCGCGAGTATCCTGAATCTGCCCCAGCTGTTGTTTGTTCAATACCAATACGGAGAGATTGGCAGGTACGGGAAGACCTTTGTGGTTGGTGGTTTCAATGTTGAGTCTGGTCAGATCCCGTTGCAGGTATGAATCTTTATCGGAAGAAAGGGAGAGATTTAATCGGCTTTCGGGCCTGACATTAAAGAAAAGCCTTTCCGCGAGAGGTTGCTGTCGGGCATCGGTCAGGGTGATGGCAATGATTCCTTCGGGGAACTCACTGGCGGGAAGAGAAACGGTCAGAGTGCCTTTTTTTAAAGGTTCTTTGATGTGATAATAGATTTCTCCGCGACAGGAGACCAATAGAGAGATACTGTCATGGAGAAGATAATTGGAAGCGGCTTTTATCAGGATAGAAGCTTCTTTTTTCGTGACAGACAATACATTTCCCAGCGAAGCCACTTTGGGCAAATAATACAGGATGGCTAAATCTTCCTGGGACTGAGACTTGAGTCGTGCAAAATAGGAACGGGTGCTGTCGGCATTGGGCAGGACAAAACTACCCATACCCAGGGAATTGCTATGAAAAAGAGTAATGAGCTCGCCCTCTTCGTTCACGATGTCTCCTTCCACAAGTTTTCCTTTGCCGGAATAATCGAGGGCTTTAAACCCGATCCGGCTCTGCAGGCCGTGGACCAGCTCTCCGCTTTCGGGAAAGAACTGAAGATCGAGGTAATCTTCATCCGCAACAATGGTTTTGGAGGCACTGATCTGGTGATCGGTTTGCATCTGTAAAGTAACGAACTGATTTTTCTCAGGGAGGGGATAATCGATGAGGTATTGATTTTTTTTATTTTCTTCAAGGCTCAGCGTGTCTTTGTGATCATCGAAGGTAAGGATGAGGGTAAGATCTTTGTTGTGAAGACTATCGATGACCAGAGGGTCAAGAGCGGCATGGAGGCTGAGTTGGTGGTTTTTGTCTTCTTTCAGGGTGATCTCGCGGAAAGGATCGGCTTTTGTCTTCCCGGAAGCGTCATAGACCCGGG
>JAQVSH010000110.1 GCA_028700615.1 Bacteroidales bacterium | reverse complement strand
AGTTCTACGTCGCCGTCGGGGCGCACATTATAGCGGAATATCCCATCCAACGAGGTTGAATCGGGTGATTGCACGTTGCATAAATAGAGTTAGTGGAGGAGTTGCTTTTCTGTTTTTCCGAAAAGTATGGACTCTGAAGAGGGTATTGCCAATCCGGTATTTTCATCTCGTCCCTGTAAAATGTATAAGGGCTTTGGATTGCCCGACTCAGCTACTGCCCGGATGCACAATTGGCCTATATCGCCTCCTTTTACGCGATTCCAGATCAGGGTAAGATTCATTCCCTCGAATTGTGTGGCCATTTCATAATCGCCGTCACTGTCGATAGCCGAAAAAACCGGATCCCAATTTTTGCCTAATTCCTGTTTTATCACTCTCTCAATGGCATCAACCTTTCCTTGCCGAACGGTTTGAACCCATCCCGTCTTATATTGAGGAACTATTTTCCCTTCGGCATCCACATCAAGCTCCATGGCCACAACATGGTTGGCAGGTACGTTATATCCATAGGTGCCCAAACCCGAAAATACCTCTACAACCGGTTTGTAACTGGCCGATACGATAAACACCTCGATGCCTCTCTTTTGAAAAGTAGAGATGAGATTTTGCATCTCTGCGAGAATGCGGAGCCCCGATTTGTAGGAATAACTCAGCACTCCCGTTGTAGTGGGAAAATCGCCGGGCGAAACCAATGTCTCTTTGCTCAACTTATTGCCGAGCTCGTAAGAGATGGTCTCTGCAGCCATCTCCTTTACTTCGCTTAGGGTATGTCCGGCCAACAGATAAAGCGCCCAGGGGTATCCGTATTGATCGCCAATGCCGGGTGTAGCACAATACCCGTCGTACAAAAAGGGAAGTTTTACAATGAAATCTTGATACTGAAGGGTAGCCTTGATTTGGGTAAGTGACATGGTACCGTCAGGCCCCAAATAATTATCATACAAGAAATTATAGTCGTTTATCAGGTCCTGGTTGATATCTGCAAAAGGTATGTCACCGTGACTATCCGACAGGTGGGTTATCCCATTGATATCGTTGAGCAAGATTCCGGCAAACTGCTCCTTTGTCATTTTAAAACGGAGGTTGAACAACTGGAAACGCATCAAAGCCTCCTCCACATCCAAATGGGCGCATGTCTGGTCCCAGTCTAAAACAGCGTACGGTTTCTTCTCTTTATTGTAATATTTTCCCCCACTGCCATACTCCTCAATAAAACTACTCAGAACCTCAAAATTCCTTTCCGACCAATTGAGTCGGGCCAAAGAATCGATCTGCACGCATTCTTCTTTGGTGCAACTTGTTGCTAATATAATTAGCAAACATATAGATGATATAATGCTGTAGTATCTGCTATTCATTATGCAAAAATATCAATATCATACCAAAAGGCAATTTATTTCACTTGCCATTCTTATAAAGAAAAACCCCCGATAAACGGAGGTTTTAGAAGATCGTGCGGACGGAGGGACTCGAACCCTCATGCCTTACGGCACCAGATCCTAAGTCTGGCGCGGCTGCCAATTACGCCACGTCCGCAATGAGGCTGCAAATATAGGACTTATCCCCGAAAAAACAGTCCATGAAAGGAGCAATCTGCGGGTTTATCTTAATTCAAAATTAGTACCCAGGTATACTTTCCGTACCTGTTCGTCATCAGCCAGTTCCTGAGACGTTCCTGCTTTGAGAATGTCCCCTTCAAATAATAAATAGGCCCTGTCTGTAATCGATAATGTTTCGTGGACATTATGGTCGGTAATCAGAATTCCGATGTTTTTTTCTTTCAGGCCTGCCACAATGGATTGAATATCTTCCACAGCAATGGGGTCCACACCGGCAAAAGGTTCATCCAGCAGAATAAATTTCGGGTTGATGGCCAGCGCTCTGGCAATCTCCGTACGGCGGCGCTCTCCTCCGGAGAGCTGGATTCCCAAACTTTTCCGAATTTTAACCAATCCAAATTCTTTCAGCAAATGTTCCACCCTCTCGTGTTGCAGATCAACCGGCATATCCGTCATCTCAAGCACTGAAAGGATATTGTTTTCCACACTCATTTTTCTGAAGACGGAGGCTTCCTGGGCAAGGTACCCAATTCCCTTTTTTGCGCGGACATACACGGGATCGGTAGTAATGTCCACATCATCGAGATAAATTCTCCCCTCGTTTGGAATAATCAGGCCCACAATCATGTAAAAAGTGGTAGTTTTCCCGGCACCGTTAGGTCCGAGAAGGCCCACAATTTCTCCCTGGTTTACCTCGACAGAAACCCCTTTGACTACAGTTCTCGAACGGTATTTTTTGACCAGACCTTCACTTCTTAACTTCATTTCGATTCTCTTTTAATAACTCGATCCATCAGGACAATGCCGTACTTCCGATGGCGGGATCCACATCCTGCAACCTTTCCCACACCTTCCACAATTCCGGCAGCTGAACAGGTAATTTCACATGGTCCGTCAGCCAGCGCATATGTGCCAATGCGGGTGGAATACTTTCCAAAAATAAAGGTTTTTTTTCGTATAATCCTCTAAATCCATAAGCTCCCATTGCTTGCATGGTCCGAATAAAGACAAAAGCATAGAAATACTCCATAAATTCTTTTTCATCCACCTTTAGAAAAGTGGATAAAACCATCAAATAATGCTCCAGCACTTCCTGCCGGAAAGATTCGGGTAAAAATGTTTTCGCCTCAAAAAGAATGGAAGCAATATCATAATACAGAGCGCCCTGCCTTCCTCCCTGATAATCAATAAACCATGGACTTTCATTCCGAATCATAATGTTCCGGGATTGAAAATCCCGATAGAGAAAATAATGACTTTCGGCTGTTAATAAATAATCAGCAAACCGGTTAAAATCATCCTCCAAATTCTGTTCGTCAAAAGGGACTCTGGCCAGTTTGAGAAAATAGTACTTAAAATAATTCATATCCCAGGCCATAGATTGACGATCAAAAGCCTTCCTGGGATATCCCACAGAAAAATCAAGCCCTTCGGCACCACGGATCTGAATTGTGACTAAAGACTCCACCGTCTTTTTATACATTTCAACCGAAGCTGACCCTGTTCCGTGAGTCTGAAGATAGTTCAACAACAACTCATCGCCGAGATCTTCGATAAGATAGGCTATTTGATCCTCCGACCGGGAATAGACTTCTGGCACCTGAATCCCCAGTTTTCTAAAATGAACACTATAGGTCAGAAAAGCAATATTTTCTTTCACATCCTGATTCCAGGCTCCTATTACAGAGGTTTTCCCGTCACCCATCCGAAAATACCGCCGATAAGATCCGGAAGGAGGCAACTCATGGATAAAAACCGGATTCACCCCAAACACCCCGGTATATAACCCGGATAAAACAGCTTCTGGATTTTTCATCACGCTTTCCCGGATATTATTTTTTCACACCAATTGGTCAATTCGACAAATTCAGCCACCGAAAGCTGTTCGGGCCTCTTTGAAAGCATCGGGTTTTGCTCATTTCCCGAACCGATAAGGCTTTTCAATGAATTGGACAACATTTTGCGACGCTGGTTAAATCCTGTTTTTACCACCTGTTTAAAAAGTTTTTCATCACAATTGAGCTTATGCTCTTCATTTCTGATGAGTCTGATCACCCCTGACTTAACCTTTGGAGGCGGCAAGAAAACCTGTTCGTTGACTGTGAACAAGTATTCAATCCGGTACCAGGCCTGAAGTAAAACGCTCAGAATCCCATATGCTTTACTCCCCGGTCCTGCACTGATCCGTTCAGCGACTTCTTTTTGAATCATACAAACCACCGTGGGAATCTGATCCCGATGTTCCAGAATTTTAAAAAAAATCTGGGAGGAAATATTGTAAGGGAAATTGCCAATGACAGAGACCTCGTCCGGATAATACGCAGGAAAGTCAAAAGTCAGAAAATCCTGTTTAAATAACCACGGGCGGATTTCAGGATATTTTTCTACCAGAAAACCAATGGATTCCTGATCCACTTCCACAAAACGGCAATGATCCGGATGATTCTGCAATAAGAAACGGGTTAAAACCCCTGTACCCGGGCCTACCTCAAGGATTTCCCCGGGATGGGTTTCTTCCAGGGCATTCACAATCTTTTCAGCAATGTTCTGATCATTCAAAAAATGCTGTCCTAAAGATTTCTTTGCTGTAACCGGATATATCCCCATATTAATTCCCCATTTGCGAGATAAACTTGATCCTCACCAGTCTGATTTCTTCTTCAGAATAGTCATCATCCTCGCACAGAACTTTCATGGCCTCCTCAATGGAATCGGTCTTAGCTTCTTCCCGGAAATAAGTAAAGATCATTTCCTGATGCTCCTCATCCACCACTTCATTAATATAGTAGTCCAGATTCAATTTGGTTCCGGAATTCACAATGGTTTCAATTTCCGTCAACAATTCCTCTATCGAAAGGTTTTTGGATTCGGCAATATCTTCCAGAGAAATGTGACGATCAATAGATTGAATGATATATACCTTCAACCCGGATTTGTTCACGATGGATTTCACCACCATATCCTGGGGACGAATAATTTCTTTTTCTTCCACATAAGATTTGATCACCTCGATCATCTCTTTCCCAAACCGCTGGGCCTTTCCGGCTCCGACCCCGACAATATTCTGCATTTCTGTCAGAGTTACCGGATATTGAATACACATATCCTCCAGAGAGGTATCCTGAAAAATCACAAAAGGAGGAAGATTCTTCTGCTTGGAAATTTTCTTCCGAACCTCTTTCAGAATTTGGAACAATTCCACATCAACCACACTGGAGCCCCCTGCAGAAGCAGCAGTTTCTTCATCTTCTTCATCGGAATACTCATGATCCTTAATAATCATAAAAGAAACCGGATGTTGCAGAAATTCATGACCCTTTGGTGCCAGGGACAACAATCCGTAATTTTCAATATCCTTACACAACAGGCCACTGACAAGCATCTGGCGAATGACGGCAAGCCAGGCTTTGGCAGGATGTTCCGATCCGGCGCCAAAATATTCAGATTTATGATGACCATATGATTTAATAGCACTGTCTGCATGCCCAATCAGTATATTGGAAACATGCTCAGCCTTAAATTTCTCCTTAACATCCAGAATAACCTCCAACACCAAAGCAACCATTTCAGATCCTTCAAAGAGGGTCTTGGGATTCCGGCAATTATCACAATTTTCACAATTTTCCGGAGAATACTCTTCCCCAAAATAATGTAGCAGAACTTTCCTCCGGCAAATAGAAGATTCAGCATAAGCTACCGTTTCGAGAAGCAATTGTTTACCGATTTCCTGCTCGGCGATCGGTTTACCCTGCATAAATTTTTCAAGTTTCTGAATATCCTTATAACTGTAAAAAGCAATACAGTTTCCTTCTCCTCCATCTCTCCCTGCACGACCGGTCTCCTGATAATACCCTTCCAGGCTCTTCGAAATATCGTAATGGATCACATAACGCACATCCGGCTTGTCAATACCCATACCAAATGCAATCGTAGCAACAATGACATCCACATCCTCCATCAGAAAGCGGTCCTGATTGGAACTTCTCGTAGCCGCATCCATACCGGCATGATAGGGAAGCGCTTTAATTCCGTTGATCTGGAGTTGCTCGGCAATTTCCTCCACTTTCTTCCGGCTCAGACAATAAATAATGCCAGACTTTCCTGGTTGACTCTTAATATAGCGGATAATCTCTTTTTCGGCATTTACTTTAGGCCGTATCTCATAATAAAGATTAGGCCGGTTAAAAGAAGATTTATAAACCGTGGCGGTAGACATCCCCAATGTTTTCTGAATATCATGCTGAACCTTCGGGGTCGCTGTCGCAGTGAGGGCAATAATGGGCGCCTGTCCTATCTTTCCGATAATCGGGTGTATTCTTCTGTATTCAGGCCGGAAATCATGACCCCATTCAGAAATACAATGCGCCTCGTCTATGGCATAAAATGAAATCTTTACCTGTTGTAAAAAAGCCACATTTTCATCTTTAGTCAGAGATTCCGGAGCAACATACAATAATTTCGTTTTCCCTGACATAACATCTTCTTTTACCCTGGTAATCTGCTGCTTATTTAACGAAGAGTTTAAAAAATGAGCCACCCCGTCTTCCATACTAAAATTTCTGAGAGAGTCTACCTGATTCTTCATCAAAGCAATCAACGGAGAAATAACAATAGCGGTTCCCTCCATTAACAGTGCAGGTAATTGATAACATAAGGACTTTCCCCCACCGGTGGGCATAAGAACGAAAGTATTATTTCCGTCCATCAGATTCCGGATAATAGCCTCCTGATTCCCTTTGAAGGCTGAAAAACCAAAATACTCCTTCAAAGA
>JAQVSH010000004.1 GCA_028700615.1 Bacteroidales bacterium | reverse complement strand
GTTGCAATATGATAGATTTCATCATCAATCGGAATCTATTTATCTGGCAACCACCGAGATGAAAGACAACGCCGGTAATATTATTACTTTCCCGGAAACCCCAACTATTTTAGCTCAGGAGCTCAGGAACAAAGTTCCGGCTATTGAACATAGTTTCCATTTTATGTATCTGTACGGAAAGAGAATCATAAAAAGTGGAAATAATAGTTTTGAAGAAACAGGAATAGCCGCCGATTCCGAAATGTTAGCCGTGTTTAATTTTCCGCTAATAGAAGGCGATATAAATTTTTTAGATGATCCGGATGCAATTTTTATCACTGAAAAACTTGCTAAAAAGCTATTCTCCAATGAAATGGCAACTGGAAAAGTTGTTATGTATCGCAAAGAAAAGGCATTAACGGTAAAAGGTGTTATCAAAGATATTCCCGAAAATTCAAGTTTAAAGTTCGATTTTATTGTGCCTTATCAAATTGAAATGGGCAATAATCTTGCATGGTGGCCGGTTTCAGATGCAACTTTTATTAAAATAGATGCAAACACAGATATTGCAAAAACAAAACAAATGGCAAGTGCAATCTGGAGAGAAAATGTTGCAGAAAAACAATACGGCATTAATTTTATACCCATAACAAAATTAAGATATGGCGCTGATTTTGATGTATTTAATGCCCAACACGGAAATTATCTGAAATTATATTCATTTATTGGCATTGCTCTGCTTATTTTAATCTTGGCTTCGCTAAATTACACTAACCTTGTGTCCGCTTATTCCATGAAAAGAGTTGGTGAAGTTGGCATACGGAAAGTGAATGGAGCTAGTTCAGGCAATATCCTGAAATATTTTCTTGCCGAATCGGTTATTCATTCTATGATAGCAAGTTCTCTGGCCATTGTTTTGTCCATGGTATTTATTCGTCTTTTCCAGATGATATTAGATGTCAATTTAGCATCGAAATATCTAATAATTAGCTATATATCAGGAACAATCGGTTCGTTAATAATTGTCGGTATCATTTTGGGTTTATATCCGGCTTTCATTACAAGTTCATTTTCAATTTTCCCCAAAAATCTGAGAAACAATTCCTCTCCACATCAAAATAAGTTAAGGAATGCTTTTGTTCTCAGTCAATTTGTATTGTCAATTACCCTTACCATCGTTTGTCTGGTAATTATTATACAAACCAATTATCTGAATAAGTTTGATGTGGGTTATGATTCGCACAATGTTGTTAGAATTTACATGCCCCCCCAGGGGATAAAAGATTTTGAGACTATAAAAAACGATCTGTTATCAAATCCGAATATCGAACAAGTCTCTTTTGCAGGGGCTTCGCCTGTTAATTTGTCTTCTTTTTTTGCTGCTAAAAACTGGGAATGGGAAGGATTAAAAAAAGGCGCTTCTACTTCAATTTATCGTTTGATGGTCGACCATACCTATTTGGATGTTTTCCAAATCCCGCTGCTTAAAGGGAGGGCCTTTTCTGCTTCAAAAACAGATAAGGATAAAGTGATTATTAACGAAAAATTAGCCGGTTTATTAGGGTTCAATGATCCGGTTGGCAAGATCGTAAGGCAAGGTGGAAATAACTTTGAAATTATTGGAGTGGTTAAAAATTTCCATTTTCAGAGTCTCTCCAATAATATTCAACCACTATTATTTATGTATAGCGACAAGGAAAACAGAATGTTTGTTAAAATAAGCCACAATACTACGCAAAGTCTAGATGCTATAAAAAAGCAATTCGCTCAATTTTATGATCAACCATTCAGTTATAATTTTGTGGACGATGACCTTAAAGAACTATACATAAATGAAAGTAAAATTTCGCTTGGAATGTTGGTATTCACCATTTTAGCAATTATTTTATCCTGTATTGGATTGATTGGTTTGGTTACATTTAATATTGAATCCAAAACAAAGGAAGTTGGAGTAAGAAAGGTTTGCGGAGCAAAAATTACAGAGATTATCGTACTTCTTAATGAAAATATAATAAAATGGTTCTTAGTGGGTTTCTTGGTTAGCTGTATTTTATCGTGGTTTTTAATGTCCAAATGGCTTGAAAATTTCGCATTTAGAATTACTTTAAGCTGGTGGATATTTATATCGGGAGCATTCATGGTATTGATGATTACAGCGCTTACCGTAAGTTGGCAAACATGGAAGGCTGCCAGCACAAATCCTGTAGATTCTTTAAAATATGAATAATATCTCAGCCGGATTTTTGATAATCGGGAATAATGCACAAAACCTGCCACTACTTATTTGCCCATCGTTATGTTCAATTGCGTGAAAAAGTGTAAATTATTGAAGCATAAGTAAATAAAAAATATAGAGATGACTTTTGTTTCAATTTTAGGCTTAGGAGTTGTATTAGTGGCTCCGGGATTTATTTTTTTCTATTATTTCCACAGTTTATAAAAGTTTGCAATTCCACACCTTGCAGACTATTAAAAGAAATAGTATTCACAATGAGAAGAAAACCAATATGATGACGACATTGGTAGTGGGTGCAAGTGGTGCGACAGGGAAAAAACTGGTCGAACAGTTGCTAAATAGGGGACAAAACGTTCGGGTGATCGTGCGGCCGTCTTCCAAAATTCCGGATAGTTGGGAGAAGAATGACAAAGTTTCCATCATCAAAGCCGGTATTTCAGAGATGGGTCTGGATGAAATGGTGAGTTATGTCAATGGTTGTCAGTGTGTTGCTTCCTGCCTGGGACATAATCTGACATTGAAGGGTGTTTTTGGGAAGCCCCGACAATTAGTTTCCAATGCGGTTGAACTGCTCTGTGCTGCCATAAAGGAATGTTCACCGGGTGAACCCGTTCGGTTTGTATTAATGAACACTGTCGGGAACAGGAACAGAGACCTCCATGAACCCGTGTCGATTCTACACAGACTGATTCTGGCATTGATTCGCTTGCTTGTGCCGCCGCACTCGGACAATGAGAAAGCGGCGGATTTTTTAAGACTGAAGATCGGTCAAAAAAATGACTGGATTGAATGGGCCGCTGTTCGCCCTGATACATTAATTGATCAGGACGAAGTAACAGCCTATGTGATATATGCATCCCCTGTAAGAAGTGCCATTTTCAATCCGGGCAAAACCAGCCGGATAAACGTCGGTAATTTTATGGCCCGATTGTTATTGGAAAACGATTTGTGGGCACAATGGAAAGGGCAGATGCCTGTAATTTATAATAAAGCTGATTAAACCGGCTCTGGCTTACTTTGTAGGAAATGACGTTTTTTACCTTTCGTTTGATTGATCCGCACCTATTTTTAAAAATAATCTTTCAAGGAGTATATTTTTAAAATAAATATTTAGATATTTGTCTAAATATTTAAATGGCATGAATTCATTGTTTAAAGCACTCAATGACCCAACGCGTCGTGAAATCCTCGAAATGCTGAAGGAGGGAGACATGACCGCTGGTGATATAGCGGCTAGATTTAATATGACTAAGCCGAGCATCTCTCATCATCTAACGCTCTTAAAACAGGCGGATTTAGTGATTGATATACGCAAGGGTCAATTTATTTATTATTCTTTGAATGCAACTGTGCTGGATGATATTATAAGATGGTTCATGCAATTCAGTATAACAACAAAATTAAAATAATGAAAACAAATAAGGCGATTAAAGAACTTTTATTAGGATTCATTGTGATGGCCCCATTGGTATATTATATGTTCTTATGGAGCTCATTGCCTGAAATCATTCCGGTTCACTTTGATGGAAATGGAAATCCTGATAAGTATGGGAGTAGAAATTATATTGCAATCACAGTATTCTTTTTGACAGTTGTTATATACCTGATTTTGAAATATATACCAAAAATTGACCCTAAAAACAATTTTGCTTTATTTAGCAAGACCTATTATAAATTGAGGTTGATTTTATCTTTATTCTTTTCAATCTTAGGGTTTATCATCATTTGTTCAGCTCAGCAAGGCAGGGTTTCTGTATCACTTCTCTATATTATTATTGCTTTTTTTATCTCAATAATAGGAAATTATTTGGGTACGATAAGACCAAACTATTCTGTTGGAATTAGAAGCCCGTGGACTCTTAAAAATGAATCAATCTGGAGGAAAGTTCACTATTTTGCAGGGAAGCTTTGGTTCTTTTCAGGTATTTTTTTAGGCTTATTGATGATTTTTTTACCTGCTCATCTCAGAACCCCTGTTTTTTTCGCTATTGTTCTTCTTCTTGCAGGGATTCCTTACCTCTATTCGTATAGTATTTATTTGAAAATCAATAAATAGAAAATTATGGAAAATAGTTCTGACAAACAAATTATGAATTCTGATAGTGAAAATCCAGATGGATGGAAAGGTATAATTTATTTTAATCGTCAGGATTCAAGATTGATTGTGCCTAAACGATTTCCGGAAATGGGCTGGACATTAAATTTTGCTCATCCATATTCCTATCTTTTATTAATTGCTCTGGCTTTACTAATTCTCTTATTGAATCATTTTGCTAACTAATCGAAAATTTTATGAGAGCCATTGCTTGTATTGTTGTATTACATTTTGCGTTATCGGGATTGTTCGCTCAAATCAAAAATCATTCTGCTTATTCAGAATCTGAGATGGTCTTAAAAACCCCGACAGGAGATCTTTATGGTACGGTAACGATTCCTGATCATTCAAAACCGACCCCGATACTGCTCATTATTGCCGGATCCGGCCCCCGTTTTACTCTCCTTATATCGCCCAAGCGTTCAACCTTACATGATTTCATGGATAAAATATGACCCTGCAAAAGAGATCGGTAAATTGAAAATGCCTGTATTCATTATTCAGGGCTCAACTGATTTGCAAGTCTCGGTAAATGATGCAAAACTGCTTTCGGCGTCAAAACCGGATTCGAAATATATACTCATCGAAAATATGAATCATGTATTAAAGGAATCCGATACGGATGTGCAAAAGAATATGGCAACTTATACAAATCCTGAGTTGCCTTTAAAAACCGGATTGACAGATGAGATTGTTTTTTTTATCAAGACTGTGAAATAGAGAAATACAACCCTCATAAATCCTGTGAGAAGTCATTGTGCCGGCGGCCTGATTATTTGAACAGTTCAAGGATATTCTCCGGCAGAAGGGTATTTTCGTTTCTAATCTTACAACTTTTTGCAAAAATAATCGGAACAATTTCTTTCCCTTTGGTAAACGGTAATCTTTTTGCTTTTTCTGTAAGATTGGCAATCAGTGCGTTACTGTCGGTAATTTCACTCCATTTACATTCCCCTACAAGAATTGTTTTTTTGTCTAAAGATTCGGCAAGCACATCCACTTCAATTGCTTCTCCGCGGGAAAGGTTACCCCACCAACGTGAAGCTACACCGTAAGTTGTTCCGTTGATCGTGCTTCCACTCACCGCCTTGCGGCATAATCGTTCCCAGTGCCAGGACGTATAATTGCCTAAATGCTCTTTGATCCCTTTTAGAACAACACCTGTCCGGCCTAATTCAATCAGAGATCGGTTAGGTATTACAAAACGATAGAAGAACTCCATAAACGGGTCGGCAATTTTATAGAGGCTTTTTTTGCTGCTCTTTGGGTTTTCTCCGAAAGGGTTTTCCCTTTCAATAAAACCCAGCGTCATTAGTTTTTCGAGGGGCCTGGAAAGCTGTGTGGCAGGTTTTTCGACTCTTGCTGAAATTTCTGAAAGACGATTTGCTCCGCTGCCAATAACCGAGAGGAGGGTATATGCCTGAACAATATCACGCATATCATCGACAAGTAATCTATACGGCTCTTCATATAACGTTCCCTGAGAATTTATAATGAGATATTCGATAGCCGCCTCTAATGATTTACTTTTAGCTCTTAGCTCCCAGTATCGGGGAACACCTCCCCAGACGGCATACTCTTCGATTGCTTCGATCGCGTTGCAATTCAAGTATCCGGTGATATAGGGGAGGGGCACAGGGGCAAGTTTTAGTATCTGGTCTGCTCTTCCGTAGAGCGGTTCTTTGGAGTCTAATATGAGCCCCTGCATCATTGTTTGAGATGAGCCACAAACTATAATGTTATATTTCAATTGTTGGGAGTCTATTATTTTTTGCAGAATAGATGGCAGTTCAGGAGCCTTTTTGACCATATAAGGAAACTCGTCCACACAGAGAGTAAATGGTTCGGTCGTTCGCAGATTCAGGGTCTCGAAGAGGGTGTGCCAGTCTGGATAAACTACCTTGTCGAAACCTTCGATTTTGAGTGCTATCTCTTTGGCAAGCATTCTGATTTGCTGAGAGGTCTCAGTCTGATCTGCCAAAAAATAGACATCCTGAGTTGTCATTACTTGCCGGATCAGTGTTGATTTTCCAAGGCGACGACGACCATATACGACTATGAATGAGGATTTTTCCTCCTTCAATGTATTCCGAAGCCTCATCAGTTCTTCAACTCTGTCTACGAAATTCATAATTGTCGATTATTATGTTTGACAAAAATAATGTTTCTCAAACATAATTTCAAATATTATTCCGGATTTTTTTTGCAGAAAGATCATCCTGAGCCGCCAAAGCCTTTTTATTCGTACCGCAACGCCTCTACCGGGTTGTGATTGGCAATCCGAATGTAGTTTATGGCGGCGGTCACAGCGATCAGCAGTAAGATACACAGACAGCACGCGACAAAGAGGGTCCAGTGGAGTGATATCTTAGAAGCAAAATTCTGCATCCAGATATCTGCGGTATACCATGCGGCAATCAATCCGACAAGCACGGCGGGAAGAGCAATGTATTCCAGATCCAGAATAAACATCCGTAGAATGTCTGTGAAATGGGCTCCGCTGATTCTCCGTATGGCCAGTTCTTTGCGGCGGCGCGTCGTTTCATTGGAGGTATATCCTGCAAGTCCGATGCAGGTAATCAGCAGGATAATGAGATTGCCCGCCATCATGGCATTGCGGAATCCCTTTTCTTTGTGATAGGTTTTCTGCTGTTCATCGGCCAGGCTATGTACCACAGCATCCTGATAAGGTAAAGAGCCATTGATGACATCCGTTATTTTTTTCAGCAGGCCGGCCTGTGCGCCTTTCTGGGCTTTGATCAGAATAATGAACGAAAAAGAGGGCTGATCAATTCTACTTTGAGCAAACTGTTCTTCAGGCATATAGAAAAAGACCGAGGGACGGTAATCCGGAGAAGAGATCGACTGAATGATAAAATCGGGGAATACTCCGCGAATGGTAGAGATATTGTTAATATTGTGTTCTGTAATGCTAATCTGTTTTCCTATTACACCATCGGCCCAGCTATTGTTTATTTTTAACATATCAGCACCTTTTTGGCTAATCAATACATCATTATATACTGCTGTATTGGAGGAGAAATTTTCTCCCGACTTCACCGGAATATTCAGAATAGAAAGGTAATTTTCGTCTACCCAGTAAAAATCAGCTACATTAAATAATTCCTTATGTTCTTCCCCGGGGGCAAGTACATTATTGCCCGAAGCGCCTTCTGTCGGAACGCCGCATCCCAGACCCACCTTTTCAATTTCAGGCATGGCCCGGAGTTCGTTCAATACCGTAGACACCTTCTGTCCCTCCATTCCGCTGGTAGAACTAAAATAGACACCTTCTGTACCATAGCCATGATCCGCATTTTTCATTTGATTGTATTGCAGGGATACAATTACCAGTACGGTAAGGATGAAAGAAGCTCCTATAAACTGGACAGAAAGCAAGCCTAATTTCCACCGGTTCCCTTTTTGTCGGTAACTCCGGAAAGCGGTGGCTATCGGAATACGCGAAAAGAAGCGGCCCGGCAAATAACTGATGAAGATAACAAGCACTCCCATCAGACCCAGTATAGGCCAGATGACAGAAGAGGTCAGGGCGGAGGCGAGGGAATGTCCAACCTGAGCTTCGGCGAAGGGTTTAATGACAAGGATAATCGCTATCGCACTCAATAAGGACAGTATAAATAAAAGGAAGGTCTCAGAGAAAATCATGTATTGCAGATTTTCGGATTGAGCTCCGCAGCATTTGTGTATGGCCGAGGTTTTTGCCCGGTTGACCAGAGCGCTTAGCGTCAACAGAATGTAGTTCATGAGAGACACAAATAGTACGGAAAATGCAATCAGGCTGAGAATCAGTATCATGTCTTTTGCACTTGAGGGGTATATGGATTTAATGGGGACAAAGGAGTATTTTAAAACCATCCCTCCCTGAACTTGCTCCAGCCTAACAATGTCTTGGTTCTTTTCCTGCATTTTCCGGACCGCAGGCGTCAGACTTTCGGCAGAAACGCCCGGAGCCAGTTTAACGAAGGCGCGATAACGGTCATTGCCCAGCCAGTTTTGGCTCCCATCGTAGGTAAAAAACTGAGTCGTGGAAACCATGGAAATGAGGATGTCGTATTTATAGTTGACGTTTTCGGGGAGTGTTTTAAATATACCGGCTATGGTGAGTTTCCGTCCGGGATATTCTTTGAGCTCAATGACTTTTCCGATCGCATTGCCTCCTATTTCCTCTGCAATTTTAGCAGAAATTATACAGTTCATGGGGGTTTTAAGAATCTCACGGGGGTCTCCGCTGATCATCGGGCGGGGCAGCACATCAAAAAGACATTCGTCTGCCAGCGAAAACGCGGCCTGATAACTTTTTTTATCCTCCGTATAAAAGACAGAAGAACCGATTGAATTAAAGCGGGTCGCGGCTTCAATGCCGGATACCTCAGCTTTTAATCCGGGGGCAATTGCGCCGCTGACCCCGGGATAACTTTCCAGTTGGTCGGATGATTTATCTGTTCTGAAGTTTTCATACACGGAATAAATGCGGTTTGCTTCCGGATAACAACTGTCAAAACTGTAATAATAAAGTACTTCTGACAAAAGCAAAATGCCAAAAGCCAAGCCCGCCGCCAATGATACGATTCGTGTTACGGTATGCTCTCCTTTACGGAATAATTTGCGCCAGGCCAATTTCAATGAGTTCATGATATAATGGTTTAAGTTCTCTTTGGATTTTATCCAAAACCGTACCATTTTCTTAAAACATTGAATAATAGATTTTTATATTTTATTTTATATTTTAATCTGTCAAATAATTATACACTCCGGTGTGTATATATTTGTCATATTTTATGATTATACATTTGGCACAGTGTTTTATTCCGCAAGAATTTCTTGAATGAATATATTTTTATCTTTGATAGACATTTAGTAAAGCGGTTCATACAAATCTTAATAAAGAAAAAGGAAATGAAAAGGATTATTTTTCTTTGGTTGTTTGCTGGGCTTACTCAAGGGGCGCTGGCGCAAAGTATTGTGACCTTTACAACTCAGCAGGATCACGAGAATATGATGAAACAGCTGGGTATAACAAGTGTAAGGCCGGGCCCGAGCGGTAACGAAAAAGATGTAAATCATGCTAATTATGATGAATCTGTGGCCAATCCTTGTCCGCAACTGCCCGATGTCCTTACTTTAAATAATGGGCAAAAGGTCACTTCGGCAGAGATGTGGTGGAAACAGCGCAGGCCGGAACTTGTGGATGCGATTGAAAAAGAGTTGTATGGTAAGTTGCCTGAAAATATTCCGGGAGTAACCTGGACCGTGAAAATTACAGATAAGGAGCTCATAGGCCGGACTCCGGTGATTGCGAGACAGCTGATCGGGCATGTTGTCAACAGTGCCTGTCCTTCGATCAATGTAGATATCAATATGATCCTGGTATTGCCTGCTAATGTCAAAGGGCCGGTTCCAGTGCTGATTATGTTTGGTTTTCCCTCCTTCCCGGCCCCTGCTCAGCCCTCTTCTGATGAGATGGTGCAACTGAATATGGCGGTTAAAGAGTTGCTGATGAACAGTAATCCGGAGCTGAAGTCTATATTTGAGAAGTACCCTTTATATACACCTTTTACAAGGGCTTCAGGTTCAAGTCCCTTTGGTTTCTCTGCCAATAGCGGACCTTCTCCGACGGAACAATTACTGGCTGCGGGCTGGGGATATGCTACTCTTGATCCTTCAAGCATTCAGGCCGATAATGGCGCCGGTCTTACCAGAGGTATCATTGGCCTGGTTAATAAGGGACAACCCCGTAAACCGGATGATTGGGGATCACTGCGGGCTTGGGCCTGGGGGGCTGCCCGCGCTTTGGATTATCTTGAAACAGATCCGTTGGTGGATGCGAAGAAAGTGGGGATTGAAGGGGTGTCCCGTTATGGGAAGGCGGCTTTGGTTACACTGGCGTTTGAGCCCCGATTTGCGGTGGGTTTGATTGGCTCTTCCGGAAAAGGTGGGGCTACCTTACATCGCCGTGTATTTGGCGAAGCTGTTGAAAGTCTTACCGGTAGTGGAGAATATCATTGGATGGCAGGTAATTATATAAAATATGGCGCTTCGGAAGCAATTTTTGGAAGTAAAACAGGCTGTGATTTAACTGTGGATTCACATGAATTAATAGCACTTTGTGCTCCCCGGCTTACTTTTATCAGTTATGGTATTCCGGAACAGGGAGATGCAAAATGGTTGGACCAGCAGGGAAGTTATATGGCTGCAATTGCCGCGGGCTCTGTTTTTAAGTTATTAGGTGCGAAAGATCTTGGGGTCTCAAATGACTACATGAAAGAAAAGATGCCCCCTGTGCTTACGGGTCTGCTGGATGGCGAACTGGCCTGGCGGCAACATGATGGAGGACATACGGACGGTCCTAACTTTCAGACTTTTATACCTTGGGCTAATAAGTTTTTAAAGTATAACAGAACGCCATTGCAGTAATCGGAGATGCTTTTCCATTGGAAACCGTATTAATCACCGGAGGAACAGGCCTTGTCGGCAGACATCTCTGTAAAGAGTTGCAGAAGAGGGGATATGGTATTTCTGTATTGAGCAGAGTGGCAAAACAATCCCCTGGTATGCATACTTATGTTTGGGATTATGACAAGAAAGAAATTGAAGATGGAGCGGTTGAAACGGCTGATTATATCATTCACCTTGCCGGGGAAAGTATTGGAGATCACAGGTGGACGGCCCGAAGGAAACAGCTCATACTCGATAGTCGTGTAAAGACCGGTGATTTGTTGTTTGAGCGGGTAAAAACCTGTCAAAATCATCTAAAGGCATTTATTTCTGCCTCTGCAACAGGATATTACGGAGCTGTTACTTCTGAAAAGGTTTTTTCTGAAACAGATCTGCCTTTCCCGGATTTTTTAGGAGAAGTCTGCAGACAATGGGAAGAATCGGCCGATCGGTTTCAGCAATCAGGCATCCGGACCGTAAAGATCAGAACGGGTGTGATTCTGACAAAACAAGGGGGCGCTTTGTCCCGAATCAAGACTTCTGTTCAGATGGGACTGGGCTCTGCATTGGGCAAAGGCAATCAATACTTTCCGTGGATACATGTGGATGATTTATGTGGTATCTATATTAAAGCGATAGAGGATGCACAGATGAAGGGCGCCTATAATGCAGTTGCACCTGATCATAAGACCAATAAAGAGTTGATGCGTATTTTATCTGAGGTGCTTATGAAGCCATTTTGGTCTGTTCATATTCCTGCTATTGTTTTGAAGGTCATCTTTGGGCGTATGTCTGATATACTTTTAAAAGGGAGCAGGGTATCTTCGGCTAAAATAAGGGAAGTCGGTTATCATTTTCTTTTTCCTGATCTTAAGGGTGCATTGACTCATTTGGCCGGAGAAAAACGGGGTGAAGGCAATGTCAAAAATCAACAGGTATGTTAACCTATATCGCGAAGCAATTCAGAAAACCTACGGGTTTTTGTGGCAAAATTATCTCCAAAATGATGACCAAAGGGAATGTCCCGGCATATGATATTGTCATTCCTGAACTGCATATCAAACCTAAAGACAGAATTCTCGAGATAGGGTATGGTCTGGGCATCGGAATCGACCGGATATCCTCTGATTATGATTGTTTTGTCTCAGGAATTGATTTTTCAGAGATTATGTTTAGAGGCGCTTCAAAAAGAAATAAAGATCATATTCGGAATAAAAAAGCGGAATTGTGTTATGGCGATTTTTTGACTTTTAATATGGTTGAATGTCAATATGATATAGTTTTTTGCCTGAATGTTATTTATTTCTGGGATTCCCTGGATGAACCATTTTCGAAGATAAAGGCCCTGTTAAAAGAAGGGGGTACCTTCTGTATTTATATGTTGCCTCGTGAGGATCTCGCGAAAGCAAAATTTACCACAGACGAAGTATTTAATAAATACACCATAGATCAGGTGTCAGATCAGTTGAAGCTGTCGGGGTTTAAAGATATCAGTTATCAACTGAACAGAGGATATATTATCAAATGCAGAAAGTAAGCCATTGTGGCGTTAATTGATTTCAAAATGAATTCCGGAGACAAGAGTAAAAACGAGTACATAGCCAGAATCAACAGGGTTATGGACTATATTGAACATCATTTGGAAGAGCCCGTAAATCTCAGGGATATTGCCAATATTGCCTGTTTCTCTCCTTTTCATTTTCATCGTATTTTTACAAGTATGACGGGAGAAACCCTCAACGCTTTTATTCAACGGATTCGGATCGAAAAGGCGGCCTGGATGCTTCAGAGTGATGAAAACCTTTCTATCGGCGATATTGCTGCCCGTTGCGGATTCGGAAGTATATCCGTATTCAGCCGTACATTCAGAAAATATTTTGGAATGACTGCCAAAGAATTTCGGGAAACGGAAAAACCGGTTTTTGCAAAAAGCGGTTTGTATTATAGCAAGAATGGTCAATTGGTTCGCAAGAGAGATCAATTGAGTGTTGAAAATAGGGAGCAACTTTGGAGTGACAATATATACTCAATTACTCACTCTGATTTTATGATTATGGGAACAAAAGTTGAAGTAAAGGAAATGTCTGCGATGAACCTTGTGTATTGCAGACATACTGGTAAGTTTAACCAGATTGGAAAGGCGTATGAAAAATTGTTGAAATGGGCCGGACCCCGGGGCCTTCTCAATTTTCCGCAGACTAAAACCATCACGGTTTACCATGATGATCCTTCAGTAACTGCTATTGAGAAGGTTCGCCAGAGTGCCTGCATTACGGTGCAAGGTGATGTGGATGTCAGCGGTGAGATCGGCAAGATGAAACTTGAGGGCGGAAAATATGCCGTGGGTCATTTTGAGATTGATGAACAGGGTTTTGAAAAGGCGTGGAATACCATGTGTTCCTGGTTTACTGAGAGCGGTTATCAACCCGGAGAAGGAAATCCGTATGAGTTGTATTATAATTCACCGGATGAAGACGCTCATCGGAGATTTGTGTTGGATATATGTATTCCTGTAAAACTATTATAATCTTTTTTGATCGATTTATCCCGGGTCAATGCGTTATGGATTTTATGCATTTTGATCCGGGATTTTTTTTTACCGGAAGCGGGGACGCATTTTCATTGTGTTTTTGGATCATTGTTTGGGATAAAACATTAATTTTAAGATCCAATTCCATTAAAACCACTCAATGATGAAAATGATCAGATTATTTCCGTTTGTATGCATGATGATGGCTGTGTTGTGCGGATGCTCGCCGAAAGAGACAAACCCCGTACTGACTATTACAGGAGGTCAGATTCTCGGTGTTCCCACCGGAATCGGAGGCGTAACTCTTTATAAAGGGATACCCTATGCGGCGGCCCCTGTTGGTGATTTGCGCTGGAAAGAGCCTCAGCCTGTTATTCCCTGGGATAGCATCAAAGTATGTGATACTTTTGGAAATATAGCTCCGCAAAAACTCACTGAACCTGGTTCTTTTTACGACAAGGAATTTTATGAAAACAGTGAATATGTTAAGAACGAAGATTGCCTTTATCTGAATGTGTGGACCCCTGTGGCGGGCGATGTGAATGCAAAGTTGCCGGTTGCTATGTGGATGCATGGAGGTGCCTTAAGAAACGGGTATAGTCATGAGATTGAGTTTGACGGGCAGGCTTGGGCAGAACGCGGAGTCATTCTGGTGACTATTAATTACCGTCTCGGAGTGCTTGGATTTATGGCGCATCCCGAACTTACAGCGGAAAGCGCTCACAATTCATCAGGTAATTACGGCGCTTTAGATCAGGTCGCCGCACTGAAATGGATTCGGGAAAACATTGCACAGTTTGGCGGTGATCCCGACAAGGTAACCATCTTCGGGCAAAGTGCCGGGGCTTCAAGTGTTAAATCTCTGGTAGCGTCTCCATTGACAAAAGGGCTTATTCATGGCGCCATTATTCAGAGCGGTGGCGGTTATAGCAGTATGGACAAAGGGACTCCGCTGGATACGGCTGAGCTGACCGGCGAGGCTTTAATGAGATTTTACGGCTGTAAATCCATTGAAGAGATGCGCGCCATACCGGCTGATTCTCTCGGAAATTTTGAAAACCGTACGGAGGCTTTTATGAATGCCGAACACAGAATGGCTAATTTGTCACATAATCTGGATGGCTATTTTCTGAAAGAAAGTTTTAGTATGGCTGCAGATAGTGGCAATCTGGCCGATATTCCCTATATGATCGGTGGTACGATGGAAGATATGAGAGGAAATAGCCAACCCATAGCTGATTTTAGCCTGTTACGCGAAAAAAATGGAGGTAAAGTCTATGCATACCAGTTTGCACGTCCTCTTCCGGGGGATGATGCAGGAGCTTTTCATTCTTCGGAATTATGGTTTATTTTTCATACACTGGAGCGTTGCTGGCGTCCGCTTACAGCGGGTGATGAAGCGTTAAGCCAGTACATGGTTGATTGTTGGACAAACTTTGCAAAATATGGGGATCCCAATGGGAACGGAAATGAAGTATGGAAGCCTTATACCATGGAAACCCCTGAATTTATGTTGTTTACTACAGATGGAAGTGTGAACACTTCTTCTATGGGACAACCGTTAGCTCCGTCAGTTAAACAATAGATTTCCGGCTTCCGGGATGAAAAGATTTAGCATATAACCGGAAGCCGAAATTTTTCAGAACAAAGATATGGTGGCTGAAAAACCAGAATTATATAAGAATATTGTGTTTGATCTTGGAGGGGTCTTGATTGACTGGAATCCGAGATATTTATATCAACATGTATTTTCCGACCGGTTGGAGATGGAGTTTTTCCTCGAAAATGTTTGCACTTCGGGATGGAATCTGAGACAGGATGCGGGTTATCCAATGTCTGAGGCTACCAGGGAGCTTCAGCTTAAATATCCGCAATACCAAAAAGAGATTGCTATGTATTATGGGGAGTGGACCAAAATGCTTGGGGGGGAAATAACTGAAAACACAAGACTTCTCAAATTACTAAAAGCTAAATACAGAGTTTTTGCCCTGACAAATTGGTCTGCAGAAACTTTTCCTGTTGCCTTTGAAGGATTTTCTTTTTTAAAGGAATTTGAAGGGATTGTCGTGTCCGGCACCGAGAAAGTGGTTAAACCTGATCGGAAGATCTATGAAATTTTGCTGAACCGATATGGACTTAAAGCGGAAGAGTCTTTATTTATTGATGATAATTTTAATAACCTTGTCGCTGCAGAAAAAATGGGCTTTTATACGCTGCATATGAAAGAAGGAATTTGCTTGAGCGATGAGTTTAAAAAATTTGGATTGTTTTAAAATACCTTTACCTTTATAAAACAACCATAAGCATAAATAAAAATGAAATATTTGTCATCCTCAAAACTGTTCGCTTTTGCGCTTCTCTTTTGTATGATCACTCCGGTCGTGTCTGGTCAGATCAATCCTGCAGATGCTTTAAAAGCAACCAAAGTGGCCGATAATGTATGGGCAATTGTTGAAAATAACACTGTAAATATCTATCTGATCGCCGGAAAAGACAGCGCTCTGCTGATTGATACCGGATATGGTACCGGTGATTTGAAAGCGTTTGCGCAGTCTTTAACCAATCTTCCGCTGATTGTTGTCAATACCCATGGTCATGGTGATCATAATGGCGGTGATGCTCAATTTTCTAAAGTATATGCACATCCGGCAGATTTTCCAACCATTCAGTCCATTTTAGCCCGCGGAAGGAGAGGATCCGGGGCTGCTGAAACGGCACCTGCTTCTGCATCCACTCCTGCTACGGTTCTTGTTCCTGTTAAGGAAGGTTATCTGTTCGACCTCGGAGGCAAACGGGTTAAGGTCGTTGAAGTTCCCGGCCATACTGCCGGAAGTATCTGCCTGATAGACATTGAAGACAGAATTCTGTTTGGTGGTGATCATACCAATGCGATGGTCTGGATGTTTCTGGATGTGTGTTTGCCGTTGGAAACCTATATGAAAAGTTTGCGGAAAATTGAAAAAATGGTTGATGAATACGATATGATCATGCCGGGCCACAATGCACCGCTGGATAAATATTATGTAACCGACATCGCAACCAATGTGAAAAGCATTCTGGACGGTACCGGCAGTTCCGCTCCTTATAATTATAATGGGATTAAAGGGGCTATGCTGAGTAAATACAAGACCTCGGAAGTAGCTTACAATCCGAACAGACTTTTTGAAAAGAAATAATCTTTTCATTTGATCATGGAATATCCACCAGCGGGGGGTACGAATTAAATCTTTATGCGAGTAAATAAACAATTCTGCATTTTTGTGTTGGTTTTTCTGTCATGGGCCCATGTTGACGGATTCAGGCTGATGGCCGGTGATTCTATTGACAGGGTCGATAAAAACATAGCCGTAACAAAACTGACAGATAAGGCCTGGTGGTTGCAATCTTCCTATGAAGGTAACGGGATACTGGATTGTAATCATTTGCTGATCCTGGATAATACGGAACTTATATTGGTAAATACTCCTGCAACGGATTCATTAACAGCTATTATGCTTAATTGCATAGAGAAAAAATTTAATCGTAGGGTGACTAAACTGATTGTTTCTCATTTTCACGATGATAGTTCCGGAGGATTGAAAGAAGCTGAAAAGCGGGGAATTATATCCTACAGCGGCAATAAGACCAAAGAGCTTTTAAAAACTGATCTTATTGATATTACTTTCAGTGATTCATTAAATATTGCCACGCAAAACACCCGAATCTGCCTGTATTTTATGGGAGCAGGTCACTCTTCTGATGGTATTGTTGTCTGGTGTCCCGATGAAAATATATTGTTCGGAGGCTGCCTGATGAAATCGTTAGATTCGAATAGTATAGGAAACCTCAGCGATGCCGATGTGAAAGCCTGGCCTGGTACGATGAGGAAAGCGAAAGATAAATTTCGGGATGTCGGGATCGTGATTCCGGGACATGGTGCGATCGGAGATGCCTCAATATTTGACCATACCATTCAAATCATCAAAGCGCAGCCTGGTTTTAGTCAGGTTTTTGATGATTTGTTTCAGAAGAGCAATTTTTCAAAAGATTCCATTGGGTACCTTCAGATAAAGACTGATACACTTTTTAACAGTAATCAGACAATCAGTCTGTTAAGGATCCCCAATACTGCTTTTGATGATTTTTGTGTTGAGTTGGCCTATAGCATGCCGGAGTTGTTGACTACCAGTGAATTTGGAAAAAAGAAGAAGGCGGTTGCCGCCATAAACGGAGGATATTATGACCGGGATAACGGAGGGAGTGTCACTTATTTTGAGCTGAATGATTCGGTGATCCATAAAACAAGAACAACCGATCGGAAATGGGCTAAACCCGACAGTCTGATTAACGGGGCTATTGTGATACTGAAAGATTCTTCCCTGAAAATTCAGCCGGTGAAACCGGATTTGTTTTATGAACATTCAAAACAGGAACTTTCCGTATTGGTAACAGGCCCAATGTTGCTTTTAAATGCAGCGTTGACAGAATTGCCCGATATAGACATGGTCGTTGCCCGTAATCCCAGAACTTGCTTGTGTAGGACTGCGGAATCTCTGTATTTTGTGGTGGTTGATGGAAGAAGAAAGGAGGCAGCAGGTATGAGTCTGGCTGAATTACAAACCTATTTGCAAAGGGGCGGTTGTATTGATGCTATTAATCTGGACGGGGGAGGTTCTTCCACTTTGTGGGTAAAAGAAAAAGGGGTTGTTAATCTTTTGAGTGATCCTTCAGAGCGCCCGGTAGCGAATGCTGTATTGATTCTGAAAAGATAGAAACAGAGATGATTTCACAAACTTCATACAGTCCGCACATTATTCCGGTAACGGAGAATGTTTTACTGAAGCAGATTGAACTTTCAGATGCTCCTGATATTTTTAAGACCATAGACAGTCAAAGATCTTATCTCGGGAAATGGTTGCCTTTTGTTGACTTTACAAGAGATGTACAGGATTCGGAAAACTATGTCCGGTCGGTACTGGATACGCCCATAGAGGATCGTGAATATGTTTTTGTGATTCATGTTAGGGGAGTGTTTGCCGGGCTGATCGGATTTAAAGCGACCGATAAATTAAATAAAAGGACCGAAATAGGTTATTGGCTTTCTGAGCCTTTTCAGAAGCAGGGCGTTATGACAGAATCTGTAAAAGCCTTGATGCAATTTGCTTATCATGAATTGGACATTCACCGGATTCAGATAAAATGTGCGGTTGGCAATTTCCCCAGCAAAAGTATTCCGGGGCGGCTTGGATTTCAATTGGAAGGAGTTGAGCGGGACGGAGAACTTTTATCAGGAGGTATATATACAGATATAGAAGTTTATAGCAAAATTAAAGGTGAATAAAACATTTAAAAAGCTCCCTTATTAGTAGATAATTTTTTATCTTTGACTACGATGGGTAAAAGTATTGTTTATCCTGTTTTTTCACCTGCTGTACCTGTCGCGATGGCAACAACGATAGTACAGAGTAATGCTTTAGCTTATAAAACTTGATATTCAATTGAAACATCTGGTTTTAACATGTTTTATCTTTCTGTTCGGATTAAAGGCTTTCGGTGAGCCTGATAACCTCCAGTTTAAATCGCTTTCCAGCGATGATGGCCTTTCTTCGTCAAATGTTCTAGCCGCTTTACAGGATTACAGGGGGTTTATGTGGTTTGGCACCATTTCCGGACTCAATAGATATGATGGGGCCCAATTCGTTGTATATAAGAACAATCCTTCCGATTCAACCAGTATTTCGAATCATTATATCCGCACCATTATAGAGGATCATGATCGTAATTTGTTGATAGGCACTCATGGCGGCTTATCTTTATATAACAGAGATCTGGATTGTTTTGTAAATTACAGCAACGATCCATCGTCGGCATTGTATCATAGCACGTTTGCGGTGATCGATATGGTTGAGGATGCTGTCGGAAATATCTGGCTGGCAACCAATCAGGGCCTTGTTTATTTTGACAGGAATCACAATAAGATGGTTCAGTACCGGTATGATCCGGAAAATCCCAGGAGTATAAGTCACGACCGGCTGCAATATGTCTATCTTGACAAGAAAAATCGATTATGGATTTCTACCATGAAAGGGTTAAACCTTTTTAACCCTGAAACCGGTGATTTTACGCGTATCATGGGTCATAAGCCAGATAAGAAGAATTATTCTGATATTTTTTTTATGGAAATTACCGAGGATTGGGAAGGAAATATCTGGTTTGGAAGTACCGAAGGTTTATTTTGTTTAGATCATAACGCAAATCCTGATCATCCTGAGTTAACCTGTTTTGTCAATAACCCTGCAGATCCTGCGAGCCTTTCTAATAATCGGGTAAAGTCGCTTATGGTGGATAACGAGGGCTATTTATGGATTGGAACTGAGAATGGGGGAATTAATTTGTATAACCGCGCCCAAAAACAGTTTACTCACTATCGTATCGATGAATTCAACACGATGAGTCTGAATAATGAGTCTATTCACGCAATCATTCAGGATCGTAGTGAAAATCTTTGGTTTTGCACATATGGCGGAGGAGTGAATATCACATCAAAGAACAGCGCTTTTATTACGCATTTTAAAAACCTTCCCGGGGCACCGCAAAGTTTAAGCCCCAATATTATCTCCTGTTTTTTGGAAGACCGTCATAACCGGAAGTTCGTTGGAACAGACGGTGGCGGTTTTAATCTTTTTAATGACACCACCTATCGGTTTGTGCGATTTAATACATCAAATTCCGGCCTGAACAGTGATGCGATCCTTTGCATGACGGAAGGCAATGACCATCATGTCTGGATGGGAACCTGGGCCGGAGGGCTTGTGGATTATAATGTGCTTTCCGGTACTTTTAAATCTTTTACCACGTTAAACAGCTCAATTTCTGATGATAATATCTATGCTATAGCAAAAGATAAAACAGGAAATTTATGGCTGGGTTCCTTCGATCATGGATTGATTTGTTATAAGGTGTCTGATAATAAGTTTATTACATATTCTTCGGGAAATAGTGATATTGCCAACAACCGGATCACTGTGGTAAGAATAGATGCTGCGGGACAAATCTATCTTGGAGCAACAGATTTTTTCCAGGTTTTTAATCCTGCAGAAAATCGTTTTACAACCTATTCAAATGTTCCTGGTGATAGTTGCAGCTTAAGCCATAATAGCGTGAATGATATTCTGATCCAGAATGATACTTGTGTATGGCTTGCCACCTATGATGGCTTAAATTGCTTTAATCCCAAAACCGGGAAATTCAAAAGATATAATACAAAAGATGGATTACCCGATCCTTTGATTCAGGGTGTCGCGATAGATCCATCAGGCATTTTATGGATAACCACCGTGAAGGGTCTATGTCGTTTTGATGTTCAAAAGAATACTTTCCGAAACTATACTATAGTGGACGGTTTACAAAGTGATATCTTTTACCCGAAAGGTATTTATTCTTTACGTAATGGAAATATTCTGGCCGGAGGAAAGAATGGCTTTAATCTGATTTCTCCTCAAAAATATTCTGAAAACAAAAGAATTCCGGAGATTGTTTTGACAGATCTTCTCATTTCAAATCAACCAGCCCGCATCGGGGAGCCGGGATCTCCACTTGTAAAACAAATTTCAGAAACCGGAGAAATTACTCTTTCCTATAAACAATCATCTTTTACTTTACTCTATACCGCGATGGATTATACCCATTCCCGGAAAAATCAATATGCCCATAAACTGGAGAATTTTGATGAGGATTGGGTTTGTTCGGGCAACAGAGGAGAGGCAACTTATACTCATTTAAATCCTGGCAAATATTTTTTGCATGTAAAAGGTTCCAATAACGATGGGGTCTGGAATGAAGCCGGAATTACGCTGGAGATTATCATTATGCCTCCCTGGTGGAAGACGAAAGTGGCTTTTGCTGGTTATTTTTTATTGATTTTATTTTCCTTCTGGTTTTTTCACACATACCGTATATCCAGATTGGAACAACAAAAGGCGTTGCTTGAAGTGCTTGTGAAAGAGCGGACTCAGGAGCTTGAGGAGACTAATAATCAACTTAAGGAGAGTAATGCAACAAAAGATAGATTTTTTTCAATTCTTGCCCACGATTTACGTTCATCGTTTAATAATATTCTTGGCCTGAGTCAAATACTCAATGAGGACAGGTCCCAACTCAGTGACGGAGAAATGAATGAAATCATCACCCATCTCCATTTATCCGCATCCGTGGGTTATAAACTATTAGAAGACATTCTGGAATGGGCAAGAATACAGACAAATCATATTCAGTTTAAACCTCAACAGGTTGAATTGGGTATGCTTTGTAAAGAGGTTTTGAATGGATTGTTTCCAAATACAAAGAATATCAGCATCCAATATGTATCTGACGAAAATATAGAGATTGCTGTGGATGTAAACATGATTAAAACGGTTTTACGTAATCTTTTATCAAATGCTGTAAAATTTTCGTACCCGAACGGAAAAATTACAATTACTGCCGGTAAAAATGATCAGGGCGTGATCGTTTCTGTGATCGATTACGGAACCGGAATAAGTCAAGAAGACATTCAAAAACTTTTTGATCTGTCTCAACAGTTTTCTAAGCCAGGAACGGATCAGGAGAATGGTTCCGGACTCGGCTTGTTTATTTGCCAGGAGTTTGTGAAAAAGCACCATGGAAAAATCTGGGTTGAAAGTGAATTGGGCAAAGGGTCCCGATTCAATTTTTCCATTCCATGGAAAGAATTTCCATCTGATCCGCTTTGATAAAAGGAATGGTAAAATAGAACGTCGAACCCTTTCCTAAATCGGAATCCACCCGGATTTTGCCACCCAGCAGTTCTACATAAGCTTTTGATATGGACAATCCCAAGCCGAAACCGCTCAAACAACTAGTATCGGAATTTTCCAACTTTCGGAAGCGGTTAAATATTTCTTCGTGCATGTCGGGAGAAATCCCGATTCCGCTATCTTCCACAAAGAACTCAATAAACGTTCCCTTTTTTACGCATCCGAAGCGAACAAATCCTTTCTTGGTAAATTTAAGCGCATTACCGATCAGATTGCTCAGAATTTGGAGAATCTTCGTTTCATCAGAAAGGATAAGGGCTTCGCTATCCGGAAGCAACGATGTGATTTCAAATAAAATATCTTTATCTCCGGCAATTCTTTGAAATTGTTCGTGCAACTGTATTAAGCATTCATTTACGTGGGTTCTTTTTTGAACAATTTTTTCCTGTCCGGCTTCAATGGTGGCAATGCTGATAATGTCAGAAACAATAGAAAGTAACTGGTTGCTGCTCTGAATGATGATGTTGGTGAAATATTTCCGTTTTTCCGCGTCCAGATCGGGATCATTCAGAAAATCTGCAAAGCCGACTATAGAATTCATGGGAGTCCGGATTTCATGAGAAATGTTGTGCAAAAAGGCTGTTTTCAGCCGGGAACTTTCTTCCGCTTTTTCTTTGGCCAGGATCAGTTGCTCCTCTATGTCTTTCTTCTCTGTTATATCACGCGATATGCCAAAGAGGCCCATAGGTTTTCCGTTGTCATCAAACATGGGACATTTTATGGTGTCTATGGTATGAAGACTGCCATCGTTGAATATAAACTGTTCTTCATAGGAATAAGGTAATCCGCTTTCAATGACTTTTTGATCCATTCTCATGGTTTTTCTGGCTTCATCTGTAGAAAAACAGAAGGTGTCTTCTTTGCCAATGACTTCGCTCGCTATTTTTCCGGTGGCTCTCTCTGCTGCCTGATTGAACAAAAGGTATCGCCCTTTAATGTCTTTTATATAGATGATATCCTTTGCATTGTTAATGATCGTTTGTAATAATTCCCGGTTGGTTTGTTGTTCAATTTCTGCCTGTCTGAATTTTTTTAGCTGAATAGTGGCTTCCAAAGCCCGTTTTGTCACAAAGGCGAGTCTTTCCATCCTGCTTTTAAGCACATAGTCAGTCGCTCCCTGTTTTACAAGTTCAACCGCTCTGTCTTCCCCAATGGTTCCCGATACGTATATAAATGGAATCTGAGGGCATAACTTCTGGGCGAGAAGCAAAGCCTTTTTTCCATCAAAATCGGGCAGGGTATAATCGGCATAAATAATATCATATGAATTGTTTTTAAGCATAGAGACAAACTCCTGCTCGGTTTTAACAATGTCCATCCGAATATCATAGCCTTCTTCGGTAATGATTTCCTGTAGAAGTTCGGCATCTTTTCTGATATCTTCGAGAAGTAAAGCATATAATTGTGTACGCATAGAGGTCGTTTTTAAAACTTCTATTGGTTTATCTCCGGCGGAAGTTCATTTACCAATCCCCAGAAAATTCCCAATTGTTTAATGGCATCAATAAATCCATTAAAATTGACCGGCTTGACAACATAGGCATTGACCCCTGAATAATAACTATTCAGAAGATCTTTGTCTTCACGGGAAGAGGTTAGCATCACTACCGGCAATAATTTCAAATGGGGATCGCTCCGTATTTCACGCAATACTTCAATTCCGTCTTTTCTGGGCATTTTAATGTCCAACAGTAAAACAGACGGAAGGCCCGGTTCCCGGCTGGCGTATTCTCCTTCACAACGGAGATACTCCATCGTTTCCACTCCGTCCTTCACAACGACGACCCTGTTTGCCAGATTGCTGTCTTCCAGAGCCTCAATGGTCAGTTCAACATCTTTTGGATTGTCTTCGGCCAGTAAAATTTTCTTTAGCTCAATCATCATTTGTTATTTTTATTTGGTTTTGGGTATTGAAAAATAGAATGTGGCCCATGTCTACTTCTCCTTCAGCCCAGGTCCGGCCATAGTGTCTCTTAATGGTTTGCCGCACATTGGCCAATCCAATCCCGGTTCCTTCAAATTCTCCCGAAGAATGCAACCTTTGAAAAACACCAAATAGTTTTTGGGCATATTGCATGTCAAAACCGGCTCCATTGTCCCGGATAAAGAAGATGTTTTCTTCCTCATTCACAGATGAGCCTATTTCGATGATGGCTATATCCCGTTTACGGGAATATTTTATAGCATTGCTAAGCAGATTGACCCATACCTGTCTTATCATAGCATAGTCACCGTATATTTCAGGCAGAGAATCAATGACCCATTCAATTTTTCGTCCCGTTATTTCATTGACCAAAAAGGTCATGGCATCTTTGACCGCTCGGTTCATGTCAATATTGTCCGGTTTCATTTCCATACGTCCGTTGCGCGAAAAATCAAGCAAATCATCAATCAGAGTGCCCATTTGATTAGAGGCCTCCAGCACGGATTGAATATAATGTTTGCCTTTTTCATCCAGTTGTTCGTAATTGCGATTTTTGAGCAAATCCAGATATCCGTTGATATGTCTTAAAGGCGCCCGTAAATCATGCGATACGGAATAGGAGAATGCTTCGAGTTCTTTGTTGGCAGATTCGAGCAGAGCAGTGCGCTCTTTAACTTTTTTCTCCAGATTGGCATTCAGATTCTTAATTTCCAGCTCTGCCTTTTTATTAGCAGTGATATCTTTAATCACCGTGATGCGGGCGTGACGGCCTTCATAAGAAATCCCGTGGGAATTAACATCTACTGTAATGATTGTTCCGTCTTTTTTAATATGATGCCATTCTCCTGAATAGGAAAGCCCTATTAACCTTCGGGTTAAGTCCGAAACGGGGCCCTGCTCTTTTACAGGAAAGATATCAGGAAGTCTCATGGATAATATTTCTTGCTGAGAGTATCCGTAATGACGTATCAAAGCCTCATTTACTGCAAGGACCTGAAGACTTCCCAGTTCATAGATCATCAAAACGGCGGGATTTTGTTCAAACAAATA